>CAJXJZ010000001.1 GCA_913055745.1 uncultured bacterium
AGTCCCCTGTATGCGTAGAAAGCCATCCCATACCACTATTTAACCAATCCGCTATTGGATTACCAATACCAAAAACCAGTTTAAAGGTCAAATAGAGTAAAAGTAGAAAGATTGGAATGCCTAAATATCTGTTGGTTAAAACCCTATCGACCTTATCCGATAGGCTAATTTTACTCTCCATTGTGCTTTCTTTTTCAACTACCTCCTTATAGACCCCATGAACAAAGGCATATCTCTGAGCAATAATAATAGATGTGGCATCATCCCCATACTCCTTCTCTATCTCTGCTACTATGTTATCTACACGCTCAAAAATCTCACCAGCATATTTGGACTGTTTAACATAAGAAACTACTTCAGGATCCTTTTCTACGAGTTTCACTGCAAGATACACATTGGGTAATCCAAGGTTAAAACAAGATAAAAAGTTTGCTAACTCGTTTATCTTTTTTTGTACCCTTTCCCCTATAATGCTCTGCGCTACAACAAACTCAATCCTTCCATTTACTGCATCACATATAATATTTTTCAGGTCACCAACCCCTATGCCTTTATTGGCAACTGTTTTAACTATTGGAACCTTTAGAATCTCCTTAAGTTCGTCTAATCTAACTTTTATTCCAGATTTAACCGCTAAATCCCACATATTAAGCACCAGTACAACCTTATTGGTTATTGCTAAAATCTCGGTCAAAAGGTAAAGATTACGTTCAAAATTTGTAGTATCAACAATAACAACAACGAGGTCTGGTTTTTCTTTTATTATAAAATCTCTTGCGATTCTTTCATCAATGGAATAGGCAGACAAAGAATATATACCGGGTAAATCAACAATTTTAACAACTTTGTCATTACACTTCATCTCTCCTGTCTTTTTCTCCACCGTAACACCGGGCCAGTTCCCAACATGCTGCCTGCTCCCTGTTAATGCATTAAAAAGGGAACTCTTCCCACAATTAGGATTGCCTATCAAAGCAACCTTTTTCATGTCTCTCCTCCTTATTTCTTATACGGTATTACAAATATCTTACCAGAAAGTCCTGCACCTATGGCTATCCTTATATTGCCTTTTTTAATAATTACAGGACCCCCGGTATTTTGAACCACTTGAACAATATCTCCTATACTAAGTCCCATTTGAGAGAGTCTATATTTTGCTCCTCTTCCACCCCCTACACTCACTATTTTAACAACCTCGCCGGATTTAATTAAAAAAAGTGGCATCATTCTAATTCAACCTCTATACATTTAGCCTCGTCTTTTCTAAGACTTAAATGATATCCCTTTATGATAATATCCATAGGATCTCCCATAGGTGCAATTTTTGCTACTTTCACCCGCTCTCCTGGAACCAATCCCATCGCAAGCAGCCTCGCCCTAATGGAGGCATCACATCCCACTTTTTTAATGACCCCTTCTTCTCCTGTTTTCAACTCTTTTAAGGTAATCATTTTAACCTCCTTTTTTTCACATATAGATGGTATTCTACCATATACTAAAAACTCCTTGAATTCTGTATTTATTAAATCCTTCAACTTTTCACACTGATTAAAAAACTCTAAAAATTTTTTCAGCCTACTTGTAGTGTTTGAGGAAACAAAGTGCTCAAGATCGCAGGCTTCCCTGCTTGCCGTTACATCGTCAACTCCAAGTACATCTGAAAGAAATCTATAAAGGGTTATATGTCTTTCATACACCCTGGATGCAAGTTCTACACCCTTTTGCGTAAGCATTACATCACCGTATCTTTCATGTATTGCGAGTCCTTGTTCTTGCAGTCTCTTTAACGCGTCCACTACTGTTGACTTTCTAACGTTGAGCCTCCTTGCAATGTCTGTGAGCCTCACAGCACCCTTCTCTCCTCCGAGAAGATAGATGGTTTCAATATAATCCTCAAGTGCCATGCCCAAACTCATAAGTACCTCCTCTAAGTACTAAATGATATGTTAGATTAATCGAACAATCAAGTAGTTTATAGTCTTAGTGTGAAAATTTAAAATTAATCTATAGGGGAATACTGGATGTCGCTTTCCACCCTTTTGCGAAGATTAAGAAGTTCCTTTTTATCCACCTTTTTTAAAAATAGATCTGCTATATCAGGGTCAAATTGCAATCCTCTATTTTTCTCTATCTCAACATAAGCCACACTTTGAGGCAGGGCTTTTCTATAAGGCCTATCTGAAGTAATGGCATCATAGGTATCCGCTATAGCAAATATCCTTGCTAATAAAGGTATTTCTGAATCACCAAGACCCTTGGGATATCCCTTCCCATCCCACCTCTCATGATGATAAAGCACAACCTTCAATGCCTCACGTAAAAACTCAATATGCTTCAAGATATCAAAACCTATAACAGGATGCCTTCTCATTATAGCCCATTCCTCTTCATTCAACTTACCTGGTTTTAGAAGAACAGCATCTGGAATGCCTATCTTGCCTATATCGTGCAATAGACCACCCCAATAAAGATTCCTGAGTTCAGATTCTGTAAGATCCATCTTTCTGCCTATTAGTACGGCATAGGAGGCAACCCGTCTTGAGTGATATTCTGTTTCATGTTCCCTATAATCAAGAGCATGAGACAACGATTCCAGTGTGGCCTTATAGTTTTTGTTAAGTGAGGAAAGTGCATTCTTCAACTCCTCCATAAGATAGAGATTTTGCATGGCAAGTTCTACACTTGAAACAAAGGTCTTGTAAAATTTAACCTTTTCAATAGGTATTACGCCTCCATCTTTTGAAGATATGATAACAACTCCTACCTCTTCGCCAAGATAGTCTATTGCAAAAGAAAAATTACCCTTGGCATTTTCTATAATCTTTCCTATCCTTCCCACCCTTTTTATGTGAGGTCTTTTATAATCAAAATGGTTTTCTACTCCATCTCTCCAAAAAACCTTTACATATACATCGCTTTCTTGTTCAAGAAATTGTTCAACCTTCATTTTAAACTCATCTATGGATACAGATGTAGCCAACGATAATCCGGCACGGTATAAAAGATTTAAATTCCTTTCTTTCTTATCAAGTTCTGTAATATCTTTCATGGTATGAACAAATAGATTATTCCCATAAACGCTTTTATGCTTAAAAATGGAAGCCTCATAAACTTTACCTTCTACTTTTATTTTTGCAGTAGCATTTTTCTTGCCCTCAATCAAGTTTTTGAGTGGGCAATTGTATGGCACCTCACCCCTTTTTTCTACCAGTTCATAACACTTCAATCTTTCAACTTCCTCAGGACTTACACCAAACTCATCAAGAAAGAATTTATTGTATTCTTTAATATGGTAGTCTCTGTCCACAATGAAGATTGGATAAGATATTGAATTTAAAATGTTTGTTTTCTCCTCGCGTTCCCTCTTTATATCTGCAACAAGTTCTGTATTTTCAAACGATTTTTCAAGTATTCTTGCAACCGCTTCAAGGAATGTCACCTCACTCTCAGAAAAATCCCCATCTTTTTCTATATAAAGCGCACCTTTTACCTCTTTTTCAACCCAGAGTGGTACTATAAATGCATTCTCACCTGCATAACGCAACTCTTCCCGGGTTATGAAAAATTCAGGTTGCCTGCTTGAATTCTTAATAAGGGTACTCTTCTTGCTCTTAAATACCTTCCACACAATACCCTTTCCCTCGGGAAGATTGAGAGCAGTATTAAGGAAGATTATTTGTTTAGTTTTTTGGTCTATATACCCGGCGCGCAACCTCACAAGTTGATGCAAAATAGGGTCATAAACAAATACCCCTATGAGTTTCAAAGGCAACCTCTTCCCTGCAATTTCTATAAATTTTTCTGACAATTCTTCCAACGACATACCCGGTGAAGTATTTAAAACGAAGTCGTAAATTAATTCATAATACGAACTATTTTTATCCATGCTTAAATTATATCGCAATACAATTGAAAAGGCAAGAAGTTGTATAAATTTTTGAAAATCAAGTAGTTGAAGAAAAAAATACGACTTGTTGACAGTACAAGATTTTTTATATATAATATATAATATGATTATTGAGGCGCCTATCTACAAAGAGATTTATGGGGCTCTGAGAATTTTTGAGGTCCAGAAGGTTATAAAACTTGATACAGAGACAGAGACGATTTCCAATAACTTTCTCTACAATATCCCCCGTGAAAAGATACAGAATCTCATGCGTGACCTTGCAATTGTAGTTCCATTAAAAGACGAACTCCTTATAACACTTGATGGGGTCCTAAAAGCCATACCTCATAAGTGTCCTATTATTATTGTGTCAAACAGTCAGAGAGAGTCTCCAAACCATTTCAGACAAGAGGCTGACTTAATTAAACATTTCGCCACGCTGACAAATTCTAATGTAATGTTAATACATCAAAAGGACAATGGACTTGCAAAGGCATTTGAAAAAACAGGTTATCATGCTATCTTAGACAAAGACGGGTACATACGAGACGGCAAGGGAGAGGGTATGATAATAGGGCTTATGCTATCAAAGATGATAGGTGCAAAATATGTTGGATTTGTTGATGCAGACAACTATGTACCTGGTGCTGTAAATGAGTATGTAAAAGACTATGCCGCAGGCTTTGTAATGAGAGAAACTCCCTATATAATGGTACGGCTTCATTGGAGACACAAACCCAAAATAATAAAGAAAAAGATTTACTTTAGAAAGTGGGGAAGAGTTAGCGAAGTTACAAACAAAATGCTGAACCTTTTGCTTGGTACTATCACACGATTTGAGACAAACATCATTGCCACAGGGAACGCAGGTGAACATGCACTTAGTATGAAACTCGCAGAGCATATAGCATTTTCAACAGGTTATTCTGTAGAGCCCTATGAACTTATCTACCTTCTTGAAAAATTTACTAATGGTAAAAAAGAAAAGAAAGATGCAATGGATATCTACGATAAAGGCATAGATATACTCCAGATAGAAACTCTAAATCCACACTTTCATGAGGAAAAGGGACAGGAGCATATAAGAGATATGCTTCTTTCCTCTATGTCTGTTATTTATAATAGCGCGTTGGCCAACGATGAATTGAGAGATATTATCAAGCGTGAACTTAAAAATCATGGAGTGAGAATAAAAGAGGGGGATATCAAACAACCACATGTCCTGCCCTCCATCAGTAACATAGACTTTAATACCTGGAAGGAAACTCTCCTTTCAAACACAAAAACGCTTCTGGTTTTTGAAAGAAATTAATCTTCTTTTCACCGATTTAGACTCAACCATTCTTGATGAAAACTATAGTTTTAAGGAATCTGCCATTGAGACCTTACAAAATGCTTATTCAAAAAATTTTGTAATCGTATTTACATCATCAAAGACATTTAAGGAAGAACAGCATTTTGCTATAAAACTCGGAATACCAATAATTTACACAGTTGAGAATGGTTCTGCAATTTATATACCTGAAAATGTATTTGAAAAAAAATCTTCGAAAATGGGGTGTCGAAAAATTGTATTATCTTCACTATCAATAACTTATATAAGAAAAATACTTTTCAGGTTGCAAGATATATATTCTGATTTAAAATTCTACGAAAACTCATCGCTCGATGAAATAGAGAAATTTACAGGACTTTCACCCCACCTCGCAAAACTTGCAAAGATGCGCGAATATACAGAAACCATCTTTAAAGGATACTCTAACAGGGTAGAAGAAGATCTGATATCTAATGGTATTTTTCCACAAAAAGGGAGCAGATTTGTTACCATAGGAGATAGAACGGATAAGGGAAAGGCGGCAAAAAAACTCATGTCATTTTTCAAAAACAATGGTTATATTATAAAAAGAACCATAGGTATTGGCGATGGGCCAAATGACATCTCCCTCCTTAAGGCTATGAATGAACCATACATCATAGGAGACAAAATTACACTTGAACGTGCCAGAGTTATTGAACATTTTAGTGAAATACACATATAAAGGCTATATTTTGTAGTGCATAAGTATTGCCGTATAATCTATATATAATTAAAACAAAGGAGATATTATGAAAGTAGAAAAGGATACGGTAGTGGTCATGAACTATGTCCTAAAGGACAAAGAAACAGGTGATATCATTGATAAAAGTGAATATCATGGAGGACCTATTGCGTTTCTTGTAGGCGCAAAAAACATTATACCAGGACTTGAAGACAGAATGATGGGTATGGAAGAGGGAGAAAAGAAAACAATAGATGTGCCAAGTAGTGAGGCTTATGGAGATTGGGATGAAAATCTTGTGCAGAGGATACCACGTGAGTATTTTAAAAACATCCCAAATATTGAGAAGGGCATGCCCATTCAAGGCCAAACAGAAGATGGTCAAGTAATAGAAATGGTCATTATAGACTTTGATGATAACGAAGTAACTGTTGATATGAATCACCCATTAGCAGGTAGGGACCTCGTGTTTGAGGTTGAAGTCGTTAAAGTAAGAGAGGCAACAGAGGAAGAAATAGCACACGGACATGTGCATACAAGCTGATAAAACCTCTATCTGCAGTGAAAAGAGGTGTTAAAAATCAGATAGTTAAGTTATTAAAGGAAAGGCCAGGATGGCATCCCACTGCACGCATTATTTACGAACACCTAAAAGGAAAAATGCCTGGCCTTGCCTTTTCATCTGTTTATAGGGCACTTTTAGCATTAAGTAGTGAAAAGAAGATAAGAGGCTTTACCTTAGATTCTGAAGATGAAAAGAGATATGAAATTTATACAAAATCCCATCCACACTTTAAATGCACTGAATGTGGAAGGGTTTATGATATTGATATAGATATAAACCTTGCCTTTAAAGAATTGGTTGAGGTACACACGGGACACATTGTTAAAGATGTTCATATAACCTACTTTGGAATATGCAATGAGTGCCTTCGTAAAAAGGTCAAGAAAATTGTAAAAGACAATGATGTATAGTCTTCTATCTCTTATAATACTTATTTTACCGTCTACGCCCAATATTCAAGTATATTTTGAGGAAGATACGCTCTCAAAAAAACTTGCATACTTTATATCAAATGCCCAATATAGCCTTGATATATGTTTTCATCAATTCTATGATTATGAGGTCATAGACAGCACCCTAAGTGCCTGGAACAGGGGGGTTAAAGTAAGGGTTATAACAGAACATGACTATATTAACTATAACGGTACACAGGAACTGGAAGATGCAGGGATTCCTGTTATAGATGAAGGCATTGGTGGAAATTCTACAGATCATAGGATGCACAACAAGTTTATAATAAGAGACTTCAGAGATCAGGATACAACCAATAATGCTGTGTGGGTTGGAAGTTTCAATGCATCAGGCTACACACATGCAGACAATGCAATACTGGTTAAAAGCTATGCATTGAGCCGTATCTTTGAGGCAGAGTTCAACCAGATGTGGGGCGATACAGGCGATACGCCAAATGGTGTATATGCACTTACAGGCAGCAACAAACACGATGAATGCCCTTTTCATCAAGTTAATGTGGATGGCACTCTACTTGAGGCCTACTTTTCACCCTATAACAGGATACAAAACCATATTCTTGACTACATTAACCTTGCGCAATCTGAGATTGATTTTTTGATGTTCACTTTTACAAACTATGCTATTTATGATGCCATGGGCATGAGATTTATGAATGACAGTGTTATGGTTTACGGGGTACTGGATTATGATTTGGAACATGATTGGAATAGGGATGCCTATAATTACTTTAACCAGCATAATATACCAGTGGTATGGGACAATTACGATTCTGGACATGGTTCTTTATTACATGATAAGGTTATGATTGTGGACGATTCCATTGTTTTTATGGGGTCTTACAATTTCACACTCCGAGCCGATACTTCTAATGATGAATCCTGCGTAATTATCCACTCTCCGGAGATTGCCACTTTGTATAAAAATGAGTTTACAAAGCTGTATTATGAAGAAGTCAATGAACAATCACCACACAATCTGTGCCGAAATAAACCAGTCATTTTGAAAAGCAATGACCTATTAAGACTATTGCAACATAAGAGTTTTACCATTCTCCGTCCAGATGGTAGTATAATACATAACCTGTACAATATAAAAGGTGTGGTGTTTTTAAAAAGTGATAAAACATGGCAAAAACTCCTGATAATAAGATAAAAACCGTGTTTGAGATATCTGCTGGTGGAGTTGTTTTTAAAAAAGAAGATGCAAACATTTTTGTTTTACTCATTGCTGTAAAAAACAGTACTGTATGGACACTCCCTAAGGGGCTCGTAGAAAAGGGAGAGGATACAAAAAGGGCCGCAATAAGAGAGGTAAAAGAGGAAACAGGTTGCACTGGTGAGATAATAGACTTCATAGACAAGGTGGATATATGGTTCTACCTGAAAGAAAAAAATGAAAACACACGCCACCATAAACTTATATACTATTACCTCATAAAATACAGAGAAGGGAGCCCCAAGGATCACGATTTTGAGGTAGATGATGTAAAATGGTTCTTGATAGATGAGGCAATAGAGAAGGCCACTTACAAGAGGGATAGATTGATACTCAAAAAGGCAAAGGATATAATTTATGAAAAGCCTAACACATAAACTACTCAGCATTACACGGGCATTGTCAGAGGTCTTTGAAAGGTCTGATAATCCTGATGAAATCCTATATGCACTGCTTTCTGCAATAACAGCCGGTGAATCTCTTGGTTTTAACAGGGCATTTGCTATGCTTTTTGATGAAAATGGCAATCTTTTCGGCTATATGGCTACAGGACCCATATCCCATGAAGAAGCAGACCACATCTGGAAGGATATTGAGGCAAAGAAACTTACACTCTGGGAAATAATAAACTCATACTCTGTGGAATTAGTAGAAGAGCAGAGAAGGAAATTCTCCCATATACTTGAACATTTAAACTGCAAAAGAGAGGAAATTGAAAAACCTGATTGTGTTATCGGTAAAGCCCTAAATAAACAAGATGCCACTTTAATAAAAACAAGCGAAATCCACCCATTACCAGAGTATTTAAAGGTCCTTGGCTCAGAAGAGATTGCAATTGTACCGCTTACAGTTGGAAAAAAGCGGTTTGGTGTAATAATGGCAGATAATTTCATAACAAAACGCTCCATTTCAAATACCACCCTCATTATCTTAGAGAGTTTTGCACTACAGGCATCAACTGCACTATCCAAGGCTTTTTATGTAAGGGAATTAGAAAAGAAAATAAAAACTATTCAGGAGTATCATAAACGTGCCCTTGAGTTAGAAAAAGCAGCAAGCATTGGCGACCTCGTTTATCACTTAGCCCATGAATTTAAAAACTCTATTTTGGTTATTGGAGGGCTTGCAAAAGCAATGAAAGACGATACGCCAGAGGAAGACCCCAGATATCCTTTTGTCCATGCAATTGTAGAGGAAGCGGGCAAACTGGATAGGTTGCTAACAGCCACCATTAAAGGCTTAAGACAGAACGCCTTTATAAAAAGAGAGAAGGTTGATTTAATTAACCTAATTCAAGAGAAAATACAAAACTTAACAGAATATGCAAACGCACATAATGTTAACATTCAATTTAATAGCCCAATTACGCAACTTTTTCTTAATCTCCCAAAAGAACCTTTCTGTGACCTTATAGAAAACCTACTTACAAATGCCATTGATGCCATGCCAAATGGAGGCACTATATGGGTGTGGGTTGAAAAAGAGAAGAGATATATAAATGTCTATTTTAAAGACAACGGCACAGGCATACCAAGAGAACTCCAATCTAAGATCTTTGACCCATTTTTTACAACCAAAGAAAAGGGCTCTGGTCTTGGGCTCTATAATGTGAGGCAGATATTAAGGAGCATTGGTGGGAATATTGAACTTGTAGAATCAATACCCCACAGGGGAACCACATTTAAAATATATCTACCCTCTGTAATACCATGAAAGGCTTTGAGCATCCTATAATAAAGACAAGTATTCCAGGAAAACTCTCAAGAGGATGGGTAAAAAGGATGCAGGATGTGGAAGCACCGAATATTACTTACACTGATAAGGACTTCCCTGTTTTTATTAAATCTGCCTTTTTAAACAATGTGTGGGATGTAGATGGAAACATGTTTTTAGACCTCACATCTTTTTTTGGTGTTGCGTCCATTGGGCATCGCCATCCCAAAGTGCAAAAGATTGTAAAAGAACTTGACATCTACCATGGTATGGGGGATGTACATCCCACGCCTTACAAGGTAATGCTTCTTGAGAAACTGAATGCCCTTTTGGGTGGCGGGTTTATGGGGATCTTTGCTCAATCTGGTAGTGAGGCTGTAGAAACATGTATAAAGACACAGATGCTTTACACACACAAGCCCAAAATCGTAGTATTTGAAGACGCATATCATGGCCTGGGGTTTGGTGCCATGAATCTTACACAGAGGAAGTATTTTAAAGAGGGTCTTGAACCATACACAGGACAGTGGGTCTATACCCTACCCTTTTTAGAAAACAACGAAGAGCAGATGCTAAACAATCTAATTCGCCTTTTAGAAGATAAAAAAGACATAGGCATGGTTTTTCTTGAGCCTATACAGGGACGAGGTGGTATCAGGATATTTTCCAACCGCTTTCTAAAAAATTTAAGGACGCTTACAAAGGATTTTTCCGTTCTTCTTGGTTTTGATGAGATATTTACAGGTTCGTACAGAACAGGATATATATCTTATGCAAAAGCTATGGGGATTGATTTTGACCTTATAACACTTGGAAAAGGCCTTTCATCACAATTTCCTCTTTCTGTATGCATGGGAAAGAGAAAGATAATGGAAATAGCATGGCCAAAAAGCCGAGGTGAGGCAAAACATACCTACACCTTCTTAGGGCATCCCCTATTTACCCGCGTAGGTCTCGCGGTACTTGATATTATAGAGCAGGAAAAACTCCATGAAAAGGTAAGAAGAAAGGGCAAAGAATACATTGATATGCTGAAAGAGGTACTTAAAAACAAAAAAGGCATAAAAGACATACGAGGCGCGGGATTTATGATAGGCATAGAGTTTGAATACAATATCTTTGAACTGGTAAAAAAACTATTAAAAAAAGGCTATATTACACTACCTGCAGGTAATAAGGGTCATGTCCTTGAGATTATACCAACATTCTATATAACAGACGAACTATTTACAAGATTCGTGGAGGTACTTGATGGAGTTATTGAATGAGGTAAAAGACTATATTAAAAACGGTACAGCATTTGATGAAGGACTTGCACTTAAGATTGTTGAATATCAAGCAGAAACAATCAGGCCTTATGGAGAATTTCTTAAAAAACAAACAGGTAAAACACATTTTAAAAGTATCTCTGAGGTTCCTCCATTTCCAGTTGATTTTTTCAAGATAGCAGAACTCTTTGCTTTAAAGGAACATAAAGGATATTTTGAATCATCTGGAACCCAGGGGACAAAGAGCAGGGTTTATTACAACGATACAAGTCTATCCCTGTACAGAGTTTCGTCTATTGTATCCTATCCATTAAAACAAAGGCCCATAAAAACGCCTTTGGACATGTCAAAAGTAAAGACTTCCTCCCTTGCTTTTATGGTAAACCATTTTATAGAAACATTTGGAGGAAAGACTATAACAAACATATATGAAGAGGTACAGGAAGGCGACGTGCTATTCCTTACAGCAATACAACTGTATAATTTCTTACAAACCGCAAAAAAAACCTTTCTTAAAAGGATATACATCGTTGAAACAGGAGGATATAAAAGATTTAAAAGAGCATACAATAGATTTAAACTCTACGCTTTAGCGAAAAACGTATTCAAGAACGCTGATTTTTATACAGAGTATGGGATGACCGAACTCTTCTCACAGTTTTATGCAGACCAGGGGCATCCATTTAGAGAAAAGCATTATTTAAAGGTAATGGAGCACAGCTTCGGGTATTTAAAGGTCTTTGATTTTGCCAATCTCTTTCACATATCCTATATTGTTGTGCCTGATATAATAGATTGGAAAAAAGACGGATTTGAGTATATAAAAAGGGATGTAGAGGATGAAAGGGGATGTAGTTATACTTTTGGATAAACTCAAAGATGCCTTATTAAGATTTACAGAGGAACTTGATTTAGAAAAAGATACCGATATACACTATGGCGATTATTTAAAAGACCTTTTGATACATACAGCAAATAATTATCAAAAACTAACAAAAGACCTTACCTCTCATCTTAAGATGCCATATAAAACACTATATGCAATGCTCCCTGGTAATGTACCAATGGTGTTTTTTGAGGTTTTGCCCTTAAGCATTATATACAATATAAAGGCCTTTTTTAAATATCCCAGGGTTGAAAGATCGCTGTATGCTAAATTTTTGCAATACCTTTCTTTAAATTATCCCAAGTTAAAAACATACTATAATGGTGCATATCTTCCCCATAATGAGGCAGAAAAAAGGATTTCAAGGTTTGACTTCGTATTTTTCTTCGGCTCAGAAAAACTTATACCCCTTCTAAAGAGGACAAAAACACCTTTCAGATTCTTTGGGCCAGGATTTTCCATAGGCATTGCATTACAGGATGTCTATGAAGACTTTATTAAAGATGTTCTATATTTTGACCAGAGAGGCTGCTTGTCCATGAAGTTTTTGTTCTATACCAATGATACAATAAAGCAACATGTAATAGATATAACAAAGAAGTTTGCAGATAAAATTCCTATAACCTCTATTTTTTCGCAGGATAGATTTACATACCGCATATTATTTGCATCTTCTTACATGGATGTGCTATTGAAACACAAAAACACTGCTATCTTAGAAACAAAAGACGATGTTTTTCGTGATATTCCTTTGCCAGATAGGACATTGATATTAAAGAAGATTAAACGAGAAGAGGATATAATAAGGTTTTTGGGCAAAAAAATTGCCAATTTACAGGCAATAGCAACAGACAATCCCACAAAATTGCGACTATTAAAAGAGAAGGCCTCTTTCATAACCTATTTTGGGAGATTGCAGTTTGAGCCATATAATTTTTTCTTTAAAAAAGGAGTGACGCTTAAAAACATATTTCAGGAGGTAGAGAATGATTATCAAATGGCAAAAAACCTTTGACGCTTCACATAGAATATTCAAGGATTACCATGGTAAGTGCCAAAACCTTCATGGTCATACCTACAAGGTGGAAATAGAAATACAAGGAGAAACGGATGAAAAGGGTATGCTCGTGGACTTCAATATCCTGAAAAAACTCGTTCATGACTTTTATGACCATAAGGTTATTCTTCATAAGGACGACCCACTTGCTGAATGCCTGAAAAAAGAAAGGCAAAACCTCATCCTTTTAAGCAACAATCCAACTGCAGAGAACATAGCAAAACAGATCGCTGCCAATATTATGGGTCATACTGATGTATCATATGTAAAGGCATGTGTCTATGAAACACCATCCCAATGTGCAGTTTTTACATTAAAGAACAGAGAACAGGTTGATATAGAATGGGAAGAGATAAACTTCCAGTAGTGGAGATCTTCTCATCAATACAGGGAGAAGGGCCTTATCAAGGAAGGTCGGGGCTCTTTTTAAGATTGGGTACATGTAATTTAAGATGTGCGTTTTGCGATACAGCATATGCCCTTCATCCATCAAAAAAATGGCAATACCTATCCAAAGCAGAACTTTTGAATCTCCTATTAAAAAAGTACAGTCATAAGTTAAGACATCTTATTATTACCGGTGGAGAACCCATGCTCTTTGAAAAACTGCTCTTTGAAGCCATAAGGCCACTGCATCAGAGAATTGAACTTCTTGAAATAGAGACTAATGGAACCATTAAGCCCATGTACTTTCAAAAATTACCCAATATCGTGTTTAATGTATCGCCCAAACTCTCAAACTCAAAGATGCCTTATAAAAAGCGTATTATAGAAGATGCCCTTTCATTTTATTCAAACCTTGAAAATGCCTTTTTCAAATTTGTTATAAAGGATGAAGAGGATTTAAAAGAGGTACTTGATATTAAAGAACGATTTTTTATTCCAAATAATAAGGTCTTTCTTATGCCGCTTGGTAAAACTAAAAAAGAACTCCGTCAGAATGCACCAGGGGTTTTTCAACTGGCAAAGACCCATGATTTTAATTATTCATGCAGGATTCAAATAGAAATATTTGGTGGAAGAAGACACGGTGTATAACCTCATGCTATTTATGCTTTTTAATCTATCCTATGCAGACCTACTCATAGGAGAAGACACTCTACATGTAGAAGTTGCAGAAACATTTTATGAGAAGGAAAAGGGCCTTATGTTCAGAACCCATCTTGCACCTGATTCTGGCATGCTTTTTGTATTTGAAAGGCCACAAACGCTTTCCTTCTGGATGAAAAACACTCTAATACCACTTGATATAGTGTTCTTAGACTCAGCATTTGTTGTAGTTGATATAAAACATGGCATGCCACTTGATACAACCAGTATAATATCATCTTTGCCATGTATGTATGCATTGGAAACCAATATCAATTACTTTAAAAAGCATCATGTAAAAAAGGGTGATACAATAAAGATAATAAAATAGGGGGCTTAAAAGCCCCCTATTTTTATTAGAACTTTACTTCTGGTGCCTCTCTCTGGTTCTCATTTGGAAGTTCAAAGAACTCTAAGGGCTTAAAATTGAACATACCTGCTACGATGTTGTTTGGAAATACCTCGAGTGCTATGTTGTAATCACGAACAACAGCATTATAATACCTTCTTGCGCTCTGGATATCATTTTCTATATCACCGAGCGTTTTTTGAAGTTCAAGAAAGTTTTGATTTGCCTTCAGTTCAGGATAGTTCTCAACAACTGCAAAGAGTCTTCCCAAAGCCTGGGTTAAGAAATTCTCTGCCTGCCCTTTTTCTCCTGGGGTCTTGGCATTCTGTGCCATACTCCTTGCCTTTGTCACATTTTCAAAGGTCTCTTTCTCGTGTTTTGCATATCCCTTCACCGTATTCACAAGATTGGGTATAAGGTCATACCTTCTTTTAAGTTGTACATCCACATCAGACCACGCATTCTGGCCCAGGTTTCTGAGTTTTATAAGGTTATTATACACAGCGATAATCCAGAATATCACCAAAAGTACAATACCAAGAATTACGGCTATGGCAATGATCACTCCTTTACCTCCTTCTCCTCGTTTATTTGACTTCTTATAATACCCCGTACATTTCCATTGTTATCTATAAACACTCTTATCCAATCTCCATCCTTTAAAGTTTCACTTGAAATATCTTTGCCTTTTTCATCAAGTATTACAGGGTCCGCAGCGAGTTTTAATTTCTTTGATGGCAGCAAATCTGGAACCTCCACAATAATATTGCCCTCTTTATCAAAACCATGAAAGATGCATACAGATAAATGTCCCTTTGCAAAAAACTCCTCCTTTTCAGAAAGCTCCGGCTCTATCCTGGCATCCTTTTCTTCTATTATAGGAGGTAATTCCTTACCAAGTAAGATTTTTTTCACCCTCTCTCTTGGAAATTTATTATTTTCAATGTACTTTTTATACTCATTCGGCACTTGGCCAACCAAAAAGAGTGTCAATAAAATATGCAACAACATAATTGCACCTCCTTTTTAAAAGAGTAGGCCCCTCCATATACGGGCGCCACTTTTAACCTTGTACGGCAATGGTGTTGAAGTTTGTATAATCTCACCTGTACTTGTTTGAACAACAACCTGGGCATTCGCCTCACTTGAGGCAAGGTGTACTGAAGGTGCAGATGCCATTCCTGTACCAACTTCGATCTTCCTTTGGGCTTCCCCGGATGACAATCCCAGTATTGGATTTTGATATCCTGTCCCTGTTTTATAATACAGGCCATAGAGATAAGATTGTCCACCAAAGCCACAGGGATCCTTTGTTGGCACAAAGGTTGTATAGAACACTGCGCCACCAATTACAAGCGGCATATTCAAGGAGCGCTCATCTCTTATGTCTATATACCAACCCTGATAGTTCTCATTAACCCACGTCTCAAAACTATTGAAACTCGCTGTATCACCTAAAACGCCATGAACATCTGCCTCTCCTGTGGTTGTATCAACCAAGACCGCTATATCTGTGGCATCTAAAAGATCATTCAAGGTATAACTCTGACTCCCTGTTTTCCATGCATCATCCTTAAATCCAAAGAGATAATTATTAGGATGCGTACTCTCATCTGCATCGCTCCAGTATCTACCTGTTCCACCAAATACCCAGAGGTTACCCTCTGCATCCATTGAGGCATTGAGTTTTGCTACTACAGGTCCTGGCAGATTAGAGATAGCAGTAGTAAGTTGCCATTCTGAAACATCGGTTGTTGGCCGGCCATTTGAGTCTGTTAAGGTTAATCTGTATACCTTGCCTTTATGCTTTTTACCCTCTCTATAATCGCAGCCAATATAAACAACATCTGTACTATAGTCTATATTGACATCAACAACAGCAGGTGGTCCAAGATATGCCTTATCTTTATCTATTTCAAATGTACGAAGAAGTTTGCCATTTTTTGGATTAATGATATAAACATAACCATGTTGATTGCTATTTCCATCAAAGTCTGTAGGACCAGAAGTTAGTATCACATACCAAGTAGAATCAACCTTAATAATGCCAGGCTGATTTACTGTATAACCAAGATGTCCATCTGTAAATTCCCACATAAAATCAGGAACATCAGGATTGGTAACATCTAAGGCAAAATAAGAGGACCTAAAATTCCTTCCATTGACTGTTATTGGATACCCACCTAATCCCATTCCTCCAAATAACACAGTTCCCCAGCCTTTAGTATGTAAACTACTGGATGAAAAAATCCTTAAATCAGAGACCTTAGGCGGGAGATCCACATAATTAACATGACAGTAATCAGGCTCCATAAGCCACTTAAGATGTGGTAGTAGATTAAACGGTATATATGCCCAGAGTTCATCGCCTATGGGAGTACCCCTCGGGTTTATCCTCTTATTCTCTCTATCAAACACACCTATATTAAAGGCATGGAGCATGCCATCATTGGCACCTACATAAACAACCGCCCTCCTATCCTTTTTATCTTCGTAAAACTCTCTGTATGTCTCATCTCTGTATATCTTATCATATCTCTCCTGTGGCTCTGCCACAATCATAGGAGTAGAATTAATAATATCTCCCAACTTCCAGGTATGGTTATTCAAATCAATATTCCTTGGCCTATAACCATAGTAATCTCTACCTTTTATGTATCTAATTAATGTATCCGCAAAAGATCTATTAACTCCAAGGTATGGAGCAAGATCATTCCTATTACCTTGGGTAAAATGAAGCCACCTTCGAGTTGGCAAATGCGTATATATATTTCTATTCCTGTGTGACTTATTAAAGAGCCTTTCACCGGCATTAAATAAGGCGTTCATACCACGACCCAACTGGGTAAGTGGAACTATACCCACTGTATCATCTGGAATGCCATCATTATTAGTATCTTTTAATCTAATAACCCTGGTTTCATTGCCCTGCATGGTAAACCTTACAATATAGTCGTTATCGTCAAGTGTAAGGTCATGGTCTGTATCCTCTCTTAGATTACCATACTTATCAATCCAGTAGCCAAGCACAGAACCAAGCCAGTAAAAATCCATGCCTCCCTTTGTTAATTTAGGAAGGAAGAATGCCTGCGTAGCGATACCTTCACCCTTTGATGTATTGGAAACAATGGTAACAGCAGCTGCAGCACCAACCCTTTGTAGGATGTCCTCTATAGCCTTTCTTATAGACGCCTCAAGTTCAAAACCGTTTTGTGCCGCAAAATAGGCATCAGGAACGCCATCTCTGTTTGCATCCCATTCTATCTGTAAATCAGGCCTATTATTACCGTTTTTATCTATAAATGCACCGTTTTTTGCCGCTTGCTTTAAATAGTTACTCCCAGAACCAAAAGCAAAAACCGTATATAGGGTCATATTCTGCATGCCAGGAATATCACCCCTCATATCGTTTGTATGCGCCCATAAGGCCGTTGATGGCAGACTATGCCCTGGCGCTGCACCTGTGCCATGATCACAGCATTGCTCACCATCTGTTATGAGAATAATAAAACTTTTCCTGCACCATACAAGACGACCCCAATCCCTATCATAATAAGGGTCTCTTACACCGCCATGTTGGGTAGTATAATCCCAATGATAATAACGAGGGCGTTCTTGACGGAAATACCTTACTGCTTCATAGTATGATGATGTAAGCGGTGTAACACCGTTTGCAGGCATGTTTTCAACATTCGAAATAAAACGACTGAATGTAGTATTTCCTATATAAGAGACAATATGCCCACCGTATCCATTTGTATTGTATGTAAAAAGCCCAAACCTTGGAGCATTATCGTCCCAATGGCCATCTCGGTCTTTGTCTCCTATCTGCTGAATAATGCCCCTTGCAAAGTTATCTGCCACTTTTACTTGAACATGCGCATGCCATAATCTTATTGACCACCACCACCAATGAACTCTTTCTATAATATACAGCCTGCTAGGATATCCGTATCCAAGGTATCTAAAAAATTTATGGCCTCTGTATTTAAAGTATCTCCAGCCATCACCCCACCAGGTCTCTGCAACAAGCGTGTGAACATTACCCTGCCTCGACCTTGCCTTACCTCCTACAAGGACCTTTTTTGCAATATCCATCCTTGACATTGTAGCCCAGTTTAATAGATTGCCCGGAAAGCAGCCATTGGAAAGATGACTATTGGGTCTGCAGTTGGATGGATAAAAGACACCATGACTATATCTATAATTTTTATCGTTTCTGAAATAACCGTAGTAGTGTGTATTCTCATGAAATGTAACACCACGATACGCCCATGAATTCATACTACCTGAGTTATCTAGTAATATGAGAATATTAGGTGCTATAGATGTACCAAGAAACGGTGGTCTATTACAGGGCATATCCTCTGCCCTTATAGTACCTATATATGCTGCCATCAGCAATATACTGATGGCTACACTTCTTACATACCTCATAATAAGACACCTCCTCTTATTGTTGTGTACCTACGACCTTTCTGTATATGACCTCAAGACCAGTCTTCCCTGTTCTTGAGGTTGCCACTGAAGTAATCCTATAAAAAAGCGCTGCACCACCTTTTGCAGCACTCTGCCCTATACCGGCATAGCCCTCTGCAAATAAAATAGAGCCACCTGTCATAGGCATTATGAATAGAAACTCAGGGTCTACCTTCACATTGTAACCTGCCATATTACCCTGCCATGATGAAAGAGGGGTACCTTGATTGTAAGATGTCAAAACCTTATCTATACCTATATCCACCCCTCCTTCTGCTGCTTGAAATGTGCCCTCATACCTTATTTGTGACGATGAGACCTTTATAGATTGTGTCACTAAATACAGTGTGGCAGAACTTGCAATAAATAAAACAGCAATAATGACAAGGACCGTAACCAGGGCTATGCCCTTCCTTCTATTTTTAATAATCTTTATTTTCCTCATCTTACATTCCTCACCTTTGTTGTTATGGTATAAATTCTTCTCCTATAATGCCTATCTTTTTGAGAAAGTGTATATTGATGGTCTTCCACCTTTATGTTCTGATGTGGATATGTATAGTTCATATCCCTTTCTCCAAGAACAACCATTTTTATCCTAACAAGTCTTATTTTCTCGCGTTCTGTGGGGGAAAGATTACTTATATCCCATCTCCACTCTCTATCATCCACTTGATAATTTTCATTTTCATCATACCAGTACGCAACTTCAAAATCCTCTACATTGTTAATCACAGGTAGACCATTGCGAAGAAGTTGTCCATTCTGTAACCTATAGTTAATATTCATATCATTTTGATTTTGCGGTAATGCAAAAACAAAAATCCCCTTGCCAACACTCACTGTTTTATTAAGTGTCAGGACCGTAGCAGGTACAGTATCTCCTGAGGGCCCAATATAAACCTGGTTTTGTAGAGCTGTAACCCGTGCAGGGAAGCCTGCAATTGGCGTTTTTGTGTCTGGCATTGCTGTTATGACGTCTCCTCTGCCAATATCAACCCTCGCGTCATTCCACCTTCTGACTACGATGGTATTTGAGCCACCTGCCCCGGAATTAGATGTCAATGTAAATGTCCATTTCCCTGTGCCACCCACTGGTGGGTCAACAGACCTGAGGCTTAATACATCTGGATTGCTATTTGTTCCATTAAGTGGGTTTTGTGAACTTGGAATACCATATCCTGCCATCAAAATATCCCATCTCAAAAGCGCAAGTGCAGACTGAAAATCGGTCTGGAGTTTGCTTATGCCTCTCTGTTTTACAGAAGTGCTTAATTGACGGGTAAATACTTCTAAAACAGCAAGGGATAAAATGGCAAATATGGAAAGGGCTATTACCAACTCCACAAGGGTCATACCCTTACGTTTCTTTATTTTAAAATAAAACATTGAATAAAACACCTCCTATGTTTAATAATTGCTGTTAACCCTTACTGTGGTAAAAGAAAGATGGTGACTGCCAAGCCCATCTCTCCATAAAATATGTAATTTTATGGTTTTCGTGTTATTGGAATAAGACTTATCTTTAATATTATAGCCACGCGTATAAACAATGCCAGATATTGTGGTATCTGGGAGTTGGTGGTCAAAATGTGCGGTATTATCAAGATCCCCAGCATCCCCATCATCAGCAATAAGAGGACTATTGTAATCATAAGCACGCACCTGTTCCATAAACTCCTCAGCAAGCATTTTTGCATTATTCATATTTCTCACCTTTACATTCATCTTCATAGCAATATCGAACAACGGCCCTGACAGAAAAATAGCAAATATAGTAAGAGCAACCAATAATTCTATTAAAGTAAAACCTTCCCTGTCTTTCATTATCTCACCTCCGCCCATGCATTATTTACCCATTTATAGGCATTTACAATACCTGTTGGTGAAACTACAATGGCAGCTGTTCCAAATTTTTTACTGGTAAAAATAATAGCGCCTTCTTCCACAGCCATGCCGTTGGGATTGAATTCGCACCGATCACCTCTCCCAAACATAATACCATCCTGGTCTGGGACAGCATTAATAAGAGGTAAGGGTATAGTTATACCACCATTTCCAAAAGTAAAATCTTTCCCGAGTACTTCTCTGGTCTCATAGTTAAGAGATAGATCTGCATTTACCCTAAAGATACGCATTGTGTCGGGTGACAAAAACTCAATTCCCCTTCTTGTGCCCTGTTCAATACTCTTATATCGCTCCCTCTGTATTATGTTTGAAATCTTCAATGCTTCATTGGTTAGTGTCTGGCTATTAAGTGTCCTTTTATACTGCCAACCTGCAATTAAGGCTAAAGTACCAATTATACCTATTATAACTAACAACTCTATAAGAGTAAAACCTACCCTTCTTTTATTATTTAATAGTAAGACCATCTTTTCACCTCCTTTGATCTCCCCATTTTATTTTTTGTTTAACACAATCATATGAACCACCTCCTTTGTATTTCTATACATAATTATACGCCTTTTATGCGTTTTGTCAAGACCAAATTTGATAGATTACTTTTCTTCTGGTATAGTGGCACCTTTTACGCCTTCCTGCTTCGTCTCAGTTTCTTCTGGACTTTTAAGAGTGTTCATGGCTTCGTCACCAACGATTTTCGGTGTTACAAACACCATGAGCTCAACCTTTGATGATGCATTTTCATTGCTTGAGAAAAGCAGGTTTATAACGGGGATCTTCCTCAAAAATGGAAATCCAGCATTACCCTTTCTCTTTGTTTGTTTTACTACACCACCGAGAACAATTGTCTCACCATTCTTTATGGTAAGTTTTGTCTCTGCCTCCTGATTGCTTATTATAGGCTGACCTGCTGGAGAATACCCCGCTATATCACTTACCTGAGGATGAAGTTCCATGGCTATATTCCCATCAGGAGTAATATGTGGTGTAACTTCAAGTTTAATTGCTGCATCAAAAAACTGAACAACTGTATTGCCCGAAATATCTTTTGTAACAACAGGTACTTTTTTACCTGAGACAATCTTTGCCTTATTGTTGTTTGCAACCATTATTGAAGGTGCAGAAACAATGTTTGCCTTACTTTCATTTTCAAGAGCCTGCAACACATTATCTATTGAAATGCCTTTCACAATGGTCCCAATAGATAGATTGGTTTGTGCACCCCCAATGGACGCATCGTTGGAAAGCCTTACACCTACCTTATCCGTAGGATGGTCTTTTGCAACCACCCAGTTTATACCCAAACTCCTTGCTGCATCGTAATCCACCTCTACCACCTTAACCTGTATCTGAACCTGCCTCTCAGGTCTATCCATTCCACTTAGGAAGTTTTCTATTTTTATAAGATTATCAGGTAAATCTGTTATAACTAAGGAATTGGTTGAACTTTCTACTTTCATCTTTCCACGAGAAGATAAAAGGCTCTCTACGACGGGCGCCACATCGGACGCTTTAAGGTACTTAACACGAAATACCTTCATCTCCAAGCCTGCAATATCCCTTACCTTGGAATATTCATCCTGTGTCATAACGGTAATAATGTTTTTCTGCTCAGTATAAGCAAGGGAATATGCATTAAGAAGTGAAGTGAATGCCTCTCTCCATGGCACATTTTTCACACTAAATGTGACATTAGCCTTAACATCTGGTGTTGTTACAATATTAACACCAGCAACATCAGAAAAAGCCCTGAGCACTGTTTTTATATCGGCATTTTGTACATCAAGGCTTATTGTTTTTTCACCCGCTAAAAGGGCACCTGTTATTAAAAATATGCTCATTACCCTAAAAAATTTCATTTGGATACCTCCTTATTTTCAAGTTTTAATATTACTGTTCTTGTAAACCCAAAATCAGATATGGCAAAAACAGCCATATCTTTTGTAACTCTAACTACCCTACCCCTCTTTATTCTGTCTCCTCTTCTTAAAATAAATCCTTTGCCATTTTTATCTTCCACCAACGCAACATATCCCGTAGAATCTTGTATAATTCCAATTAATTTAGCCTTTGCTATATCCAAAAGGGTATCCTGTTCCATGGATACCTCCTGAATGGGTTTAAAGGGGTCTCTCCTTCCTCTTGAACTATAGAAGAGTTTTGAGCCAGCAGAAAAAGTTGACCTTGGTTTTGAGATCTCAGATGCCTTATTTTTATTTTCCATTTTTTGTTTTCTCACGCCCTTAGAACCCTTAATAGTCTGATTATAGCCCACTTTTGCTGGCTCAGTATAAACCTTTACTTTAACAGAATGCCCCTCACGAATGACTTCATATTTTACTATTTTTGAGAGGTCCACAACAATCCTTGCGACCTGGGGCTCTATCTTAAATTGGCTTCCACGAACTCTAAGAACAGCACCTTGATTCACCGGGAACATTTTAGAGCCAAGCGCATACTTTGTATCCTCAGCATCTATAACGATACGAGCAGGATTTTTAAGCATGAAGTCATGAATATTGGAGGGTTGAGAGGTATATTCAAGTATTATTTCTACATAGTTTTCCCCGGTGGAGATAGATAGTGTTTTAAGTTCGCACGTCCCGGCAAAAAGCATCGCCGGAAATATAAAACCTAACATAAGTTTTTTCATCTTCTTCCCCTCCTTTTTCTACTACTATTTACAGGGGCAGGACTGTAAACATAGTTAGAGATTTCAAATACGGCTTCAACCGTCTGAGATGGGTCCTCTTCATTCGGCTTGCCCTTAATTGTAAGCCCTTTTACCTTCATCAATCTATCCGCATTGGAAATAAGACTTATAAACGTTCCGAGATCATGATACCCACTTGCGACACTAATCTTAATGGGATACTCTCTATACAGATCAAACTGCTTAAAAGATAAGGGTTTGTATGACTCAATCTCTATCCCGCAACTCATTGCCATTCCTGCTATTTGCCTAAGCCATTCATCTGGTTGGGGCTTAGATGGAAGATGCTTCTTAACTTCCCCCCAGAGGGCAAGTAATGAATCCTTTTCAGCCATTATTTTGTCATAGTCTTTTACTTCAACCGTTAATTGAGCAACTGATCTTCGTTCTGCTTGTATCTCATGTTCCAGTTTTTTAAGTTTCTTCGCCTTTCCTGCATAGATACCGCTTATGTAGAGATAGCCAACAATTATATAAACCAGTATGGCTATCCCCCAAACGACCTTTGGATTTTTAATAAATTTCATATTTCCCCCTTTGTAGCAATTCTACTATCTCATTATATATTCAGTTCCCACAATTACACGAGGGGCCTCTGCCTTTGTTCCTGATTTTATAGTCAAGCCAGTTATTTCATTTTCTAATTGTCCTGCAATATGAACCGTAGTGGTTGTATCTATCTCACCAGTATAAGGATTATGAATCGTATAGTCGCTATCAGGTGTCCAAATGAAAGATATTTTAACATCACACATTTTTAACTCATCAAACATATATTTGCTTTCATCAAAATTACGACCAAGATAGACAGTGAAACTGTATTCACCATTTTTATCCGTCGTAGTATATAGGTCTTCTCCCATATAAGAATTGTCAGATGATTCATCCTGCTCAAGGTAAACCTGTACTCCTTCAGCAGGATGTAGATAAATTATTGTATCTTGAGCTGTAGTGTCTTGTGAATTTCGTACTATATCCGCTTCAGCCCAGTATACGGTACCATGAACTTCAGCCGTCTGATTTTCCTCATTGCATCCCAAAAGAGCAAACACTGCTCCTACTACAATTACCGAGAGTATCTTATAAAGCCTCATCACCTACCTCCTTGTTTTTTATCGTTTCGTCCTTCTCCCTTTTCAGCAAGAAGGACTGGATTTAATTTTATAGATAGTTTAAAATGTGCAACTTTTCGTTCATTTGCTTTATCTACTCTTGACTCAATCAATTGGACATCACTGATAAGTGGTGAGGAAAGTAATCTCTTCATAAATTGTGCAAGCACTAAATTAGATCCCGTCTCTCCATCAATCTCAAGTTCATCAGCACCTTTTTCAGATACTCCAAGGAGCCATGTATCATACGGTATTAGCCTATTTATCTCATCCATAATCTGAACATAGCGCACTCTATCCCTTGATAGGTTTTTAATTACCTCAATCTTACCACTTACCTCCTCTATCTGCTTCTTTATTCCACGTATATCCTCCGCTTTCCTCTGTAAAACCACTTTCTGCTCCGCAAGTGTTTTTTTCTCATTTTCGAGTTTTGCAATCTTTCGAGATTGGAAAACGCTAACAACCCCCATTAGTATCAAAAGTACAATCAGAACCACAGCGGATAGCACTATATGTGGCATTATTGAAATCTCTTCTACTATTTCCAATTCCTCCTCGGGTAATATGTTAACAGAGGTTTCCTTTTCAAAATATGAAATTGCAAGACCAATTGCAACCGAGTATATAGCAGGCATATCGCCTACACCTTCTTCCGCTTCATACTCCAATTCTCTAAAAGGATCAAGAATCTCTACCTCTCCTTCAAACTTTTCTTTTATATAATCTGCAAGCCCTGTTATGTATGCACCACCACCACTTAAAATCCATTTATCAACTGTTTCGCCTTCTGGTAGAATACCCTGGAAATTCCTCTCTAAATTGCCTACGAACCTATCATTAAGAGACTCTATGGTATCTCTAAACGCTTCTTCTTCAACCTTATCTCCTGGTCCTTTATACATCACTTCTTCAGCAACTTCACGAGGCAAATCCAAGAATCTTGAGATAGACTCAATATATGTTTTCGTAGAAACATTCATCTCACGGGAAAGTAGGATTTTACCCCCTCTAATAATAACCAAAACAGTACTTTCATAACCAATATGAACAACTCCTGTGGTCTTTCCTTCTTCCAAATAGCCGTTGTATTTTAATGTGTTATAGAGTGCTACAGGGTCAACATTAACTGAAAATGGCTCAAGTCCCGAAGCACGAGCAAGGTCCAAAAGACCATACACTACCTCAGGTTTCGCTGCAGCAAGAAACACATCTAAAGAACCTGCCGTATCAGCATCTCCAAGAATAAAGTACCCCCATGTTACATCAGCAGGGTCAACATTTAACTCCTCTCTAATTTTCCATACAATGGATTCGTCCAACTCTTCCTTCTTCTTCTGTTTTGGGACGGTGATTTTCCTAACTATTACATCTTGACCAGCGACATTGATGGCCGCTGCTTGAACTTCGCTTCCAAGCCTTTTTACCGCTTCCTGTAACTTTACTATGACCTCTTGCCTATCCATTATTTCCTTACCCACAATCAGTTCAGGAGGTAGTTTCTCCCAAGTCAAATTCTTAAGTACATATTTCTTTCCTCTTCTCTCAACCTCCACGACCTTTAAAGAACTGGTGCCAATATCAATACCTATAATACTATTTCCACCTCCAGCCTTTTTTAGGCCCTTTAACAAATCGCTAAGGCTCATAATAACCCCCTTTTTTATTATCTATATGTTTTTAATATAACCTTTATCACGCTGGTATCTATCTTTTTTCCCATACGCGACAAAGTTATAACCTCGTTAATAATGGCATTAAGGATCCTTAAATTATCCTCTGCTCCCTTTTGTATTAAATCTAAAACATCTGAACCGAGGTCTAAATTAGAAAGTTTTTTCTTAAGTATCTTCATTTTTAATTCTTTATCAGGAGGTTCAATGGGAGAGGCTATAGAAGTTTCTATAATAGATATTAATTTTTTATTCATACCGGATAGCGCCTTGAGAGGCACGCTACTTGTGAAAATAAATTGTTTTTCCTGAAGATGTAGCTCCATTAAAACATAAAGGAGTTGATTCTGAGCATAATCATGCCCTAACAAGAGGTCTAAATCATCAAACAAAAATACATCTGTTTCAACATGAGATAACCTGAACTTTTTCAGGTCTTTATCACTCTTTATATTATTCAATAAATCCATAAACTTTATAGCATCAGTATATAGGACTCCACGAAAGTTTTCATGCTCAAGTATATAATTTCCAACAGCGTTTAAAAGATGTGTTTTTCCATAACCTTCTTTCCCAAAAATAAACAATCTTGTATTTTCAACTCCACGCGTCTCAGCAAAACTCTTTGCAAAAGAATATGCAACTTCATTACAAGCACTTAGTTCAAAATTCTCAAAGTTCATATTACTTTGAAGCGTAAGACCAACTTCTCCTTTTAGTTTACCATAAGCTGTAGGAGCGCTTATTTCCTCTTCTTCTTTTTGAATCTCCTCGGAATAATATGTTTGTATATAATCAAGGATTTCTGATACCCTACCAACAAATGGAATGATTTTAAGGTCTGTCACTTTCTTTAATTCCCCTGCCATCTCTCTATTTAGAGGGTTTCCCATAACAACGGCAAGAGACCTACCACTTTTCCTGAGTGGTATTAAAACATACTTTTTTGCAATTCTGTATGGAATATGATCGACAGCCTCTGGGTCAGGCTGAATCACTGATAGGTCAACAAACTTTAAAGGGAATTTCTTCGTCAAAACGGAGATGAGTGTATCTTCATTCACATATCCCTTATTAATAAGATAAAGTTCTATGGAAATCCCCTCACTCCATTGGGCCTTTAGAGCCTTCTTCATTACTTCTTGTGATACTATCCCTTCACTAACAAGTATATCTGCAAACGTTTTTCGTTTTACTTTTTCAAGTTCTGCCATATAATCCTCCTAAAAACTTTTTACCCTCTTGAGTCTTAAACTATCAATCCTTTCACTTAAATCCTTATAATTCTTATCTATAAGATAAATTTGCTCGTATTGTTCCAATGCTTCATCCTCCAATCCTGTGGCTTCATAGGATCTACCTAAATAATACCTGATGCCGATATATTCATGCTCCTCGTACCCTCCCTCGTCAAGTGCCTTCAGAAGCATCTTAATCGCCATCTCATAATTATTCATTTCAAAAAAGATTCTACCTATCATCTCCATTGCCCTTAATCTGTATTCACTATCCCTCATTGCTGTCTGGAACTCAGAAATGGCTAAATCGTAAAGCTCCATTTTGTATAGTGTCATTGCTGTGTCAAAAGGACGTTCAAAATCGTAAAGTTCATTAATATCAGCCTCCCCCATCTCTTCTATAAATGTAAGAATAATATCCTTGAACTCTTCATAGTATTTGCCTTTGGTTTCTTGATACCTACTGGTTGTGGGTGGCTTTTCTCTCTCTAACGGCCTTTCCCTGATAATCTCCTCTGTTTTTTTGACCCTACTTTCTGTCTCCTTAGTAGAACCAGTAGCACTTAACTCGTCTACAGAAGGTTCCGTAGATATTTCAGGTTGAGTTTCCTCTTTTGTCTCTTTATCTATTTCTTCTTTCGTTTCTTCTTTTTGTTGGGCTATAACGCTTTCTTCTTCTGCACCCATCTCAGAAATGACTGGCTCTGTTTCTGGCTCTTCCTCTTCAAAAACGAGGTCTTCTGTAGATGGTTCTGCTGCCCCGTAAAAATTATCAGACCTTTTTGGGATATCATCAGTTTTTACTTCTTCTTTAAATAAAACAGAACCATCATCTTTTTTAGTTGTCTCTTTATCTTCTTCCCTTCTTCCAACATAGAGCTGTTCTTCTTGCTCGGATGCCCCTTCTTCCTCAAAAACCAGTCCTTCTTCTTGAGATTCCTCTTCTTGAATTTCTGGAGCCTGCGGCACCTTTTCTACCTCTTGCTTAGCCTCATAACCTTTTTCCCCCGCTTCCTCTAAGATTAATCCCTCTTCTTCACTCTCCTTAGACGTGTTATCCTTACTGAACAAGTCCTCCTCTGAACTCATCTCCATCCCCATTCCACTCTCAAGAGAAATCTCTCCAAACCTTTCAGATATTTCCTGCAACTTAATAAATAGTCTTTCAAATCTCTGGACACTGGATTCGTCTTCCTGAACCTTCTCAGCAAGTTCATTAATTATAGTGAAAGCTCTCTCCAACATAGAGGGGTCTATATCATCTGTTATAACACTTTCTAAGGCATCAAGAGCTCCATCTTGATTCCCAAGTTCAGTGTACAGATCAGCCAATTCTAAATACAAGTCCCTTCTATCCTTCTCATACTTTAATATCTTACGAACAACAGCAACAGCATTGTCCAAAAATTCTTCTTCTTTGTATAATTTAAATGATCTCTCATAATATTCAACCGCTTTAGATATATTCTGCTTTCTCACATAAAGGTCACCTATTGCATTGCATATATCAGGCTCTTCCTTGACTTTCAAGATATCTTCATATATCTCAATAGCCTTATCTATCTTACCCTTTCCAAGGGCTCTTAAAGCCTCACTTCTCTTTTTCTTGATCTTAGCGTTTATATTTTCTGCCATATCGTATATAATAACATAAGTTTAACCAATTGTCAAGTGTTTCGTAAATTGAAATAGGTATATGTAGATAAAAGCGCCCGTAATTAAGAATGGACCAAAGGGCAAAATCTCTGTTTTATTCTTTATCACAAGGAAAATTCCTATGATACTACCAATAAGTGAGCCAAAGAGAATTGATATAAATACCCCCATGGGACCTGTAAAAATACCAATCATAGCCATAATAACTATATCACCATCCCCCAAGGCCTCACGCTTAAACAGGGCCTTACCCATCAATCTAAAAAATAGCATAATAAGGGCACCCAGGGCCGCCCCTATAAGACCAGACACAATACTAAACCCTCCTGGATAAAGTGCCATAAGAGCACCCAGAACTATTGTGGGAAATGTTACAACATCCGGTACAATCATCTTCTCTCCATCAATAAAGGCAATGCACTCTGACACACTTATAAAGACAAGATTCCTTAAAAGCTCAAAACTAAGTCCAAATCTAATAAAGGCAAGCAAAAACAACACTCCTGTTAAAAGTTCTACCAAGAAGTATCTGAAAGGAATGGGATGCTTACAATACCTACATTTTCCACCTAATACGATATAAGAAACGAGAGGGATGTTGTCATAAAACTTAATTTTCTTGCCGCAATAGGGGCAATGAGAAGGAGGGTACAGAAGGGACATACCCAGAGGTATACGGTATATACATACATTTAAAAAACTACCTATTGCCAGACCTATTATTGTTATTATAACGCCCCATATAATCTGCATGATAACATTTTAATGGATAACAGGCAAATACACAATGCCCTATAATACGAAAGTATTTTAAAATCCTTCATGTCGTAATTTCGACACCCATTGCTACAAACTTTTTAATATTCTATTTATGAAATCCCAATCAAAGCCCTTTTGAAGAAGATGCCTCTTTATATATTCTGGGTCTTTTTTGGTCTTTTTAAACCTTTTTATATAATAGTTAAGCACCTCATCCTCATCATAACACCCCCTGGCAACCTCCACATGTTCTTTTTTTACCCTGAAATCATGTAAGAGGGTCATCTCTATTTTAAGCCATGACCAGTGGTTCCTGGCCTTACTTCTTGCGAACTCACACGCAAACTCCTTATCATCTAAAAGCCCATAGAGTTTCAAAAGACCTATTATTTCTTCTATTTCTTCACGAGATGCCCCTTTTTCTTTCAGTCTTGTTCTTAATTCAAATTCACTTCTTGAACGCACACGAAGAAGAGAGAAGGCGTATGCCTTAAAGTCCCTCACAAATAATCCTTTTTCCCCTCTTCCCTCAATTTTTTAACAATGTTTTTTACCTCTTGTGCTCTATCCTTGGGTAAAACCAAAGTGACATCTTTCGTATGGACAACAACAAGTCCTTCAATACCAAGCACTGCAACCAATCCACTCTCTGAAACTATTATATTGCCACGAGCATCAATCTCTATACTCTCCCCAAGGTCTATATTTCCCATTTTATTCTTCTCAAAAACCCGTTCAAGCGCAATGTAGGAGCCAAGGTCTTCCCAGAAAAAACTACTCTCAATTACAACTGCTTTTTTTGTCTTTTCCAAAAGTGCATAGTCTATGGATATAGAAGGCATATCTTTGTATATGTCTTCAAGGTTTGAAAGAGAATACCGCTTCAATGGCTCAAGTAAAAAAGGCGCATAGTGCTGAACTTCTTCAAAAAATACATCTGTCTTCCAGAAAAACATGCCCGCATTCCAGTAAAACCTACCACTTGAGTAATAAGTCTTTGCCTTTTCTAACTCGGGTTTTTCATGGAACTTAACCACTTTATAAATCCCATCTTGTATTTTATCGCCTCTTTCTATATATCCAAACCCTGTATCTGCTCTATTGGGTCTTATACCTATTGTTGAGATGAAGCCTTTTTGAGCCATAGAAAGAGCATCCTTTACATTATTACTAAATCCATCAATACCTTCTATATAATGATCAGCAGGGAAAACACCTACAAGAGAATATCCGTTTTCTTTTGCAAACAATGTAGCAACAGCCACACACGGGCCTGTATTTTTACCCTCAGGTTCTGCTATTATGGACGCATCTTTGAACCTCTCTCTTACTTTATCTTCTAATCTCCTTGTAGTTACAATGACCACATGGTCAAAAAGTGGTCTTGTGCGCTCATAGGTTGCCTCAATAAGTTCTTTATCACCTTTAATTCTAAGAAACTGCTTTGGATTATCCTCCCGAGATAAGGGCCAAAATCTCTCGCCTTTACCTCCTGCCATAATAATTGCAATACTCCTCATTTCTTAACCTCCGCAATTTTATAGAATTTTAACTTTATTCGGTCGTTCTGTAAAAATTTTTTATTCCGAAGACATACCTTTATGCTAAAAGTATGAAACCACTCTCAGGAATCAAGGTGCTCGACCTTTCAAGAGTCCTCGCCGGACCCACAGCCTCCATGATCTTAGCTGACCTGGGGGCAGAAGTAATAAAGGTTGAAAGACCCACAACCGGTGATGAAACAAGGGCTTGGGGACCACCTTTTGCAGGTGGAGAGAGCGCTTACTACCTATCCTGTAATAGAAACAAAAAAAGCATAACGCTGGATATAATGAGAGGATATGACATCCTTGTAAAACTCATAGAGCAAAGTGATGTTATCATATTAAACTTCCTTCCAAAAACACTTAAAAAACTCAACCTCACCTATGAAGATGTAAAGAAGATAAAACCAAACATAATATGGGCTTCTATCACGGGTTTTGGTATTGATTCTTCTTTGGGCAACGAACCTGGTTATGATGTACTTATTCAAGGACTATCTGGATTTATGAGTATAACTGGTGAAAAGGATGGACCTCCTATGAAAGTGGGAGTGGCTATATGTGACATTTTTACAGCGCTCTATACAGTGATTGCCATATTATCTGCTTTAAGGAGGAGAGATATTACAGGAAAGGGAGCGAAAATTGACAACGCCCTTCTTGAATGTTCCATGGCATCCTTAGCCAATGTGGCTGAAAATTATCTCATAAGTGGTGAGGTTCCAAAGCGATATGGCAACCAGCATCCAAACATTGTCCCATATCAATCCTTTAAAGCAAAGGATGATTATTTTATTGTAGGTGTGGGTAATGATGAACAATTCAAAAGATTGTGTCAGGTCATAGGTAGCCCCGAACTTGCTGAAGATGAAAGATTTAAAACAAACCCAAAAAGGCTGGAAAACAGGGATATTCTGATACCTATCTTAGAAAAGATATTCATACGGGAAAAGAGAGACCATTGGATAAAACTGCTTAAACAAGCCCATATACCTTCAGGCCCTGTGAGGAATGTGAAGGAGGCGTTCAGTGATCCATACGTAAAGGAACGGGAGTTTGTACAAGAAGTGAATCATCCAAGAGCAGGTAGAATTGAACTATTTAAAAACCCCATTCATATGGATGGAAGAAGTTTTCCTATTTATAGACACCCACCACTTTTGGGTGAACACACAAAAGAGATACTCTTGGAACTTGGATATAAAGAGGCGGATATTGAAAAATTATCTAAGGATAAGATCATTTGAAAGGCCATTACTTTGTGATTATTTGATTTAACATGCGCCTTAGTTTATATTACAAGCACTTACAAGCCGAGGTGGCGGAATTGGCAGACGCGCTGGGTTCAGGACCCAGTGGGTATATAACCCATGCGGGTTCAAGTCCCGCCCTCGGCATAAAATAAACAAAGGAGGAAAGTATGGATAAAGACAAGGTATTCCAAACACTAAAAGAAATCATAATGGAAAAGCTCAATGTAGAAGAGGACCAAATAACCACAGATGCCAGGTTCCAAGAAGACCTTGGTGCAGATTCCCTGGATGTGGTTGAACTTGTGATGGCTATTGAAGAGGCATTTGATATCGAAATCCCTGATGAAGACGCTGAGAAAATACGGACTGTTGAAGATGCCCTAAATTATATATTAAATAAAAGAGCACCCGAAAAATAATTAAAAAAACAATGAGAAGAGTAGTTATTACGGGACTGGGGACCATTAATCCTATTGGACATAGCGTCCCTGAAACCTTTGAAAATGCATTAAAAGGGAAAAATGGCATCAGAAAGATTGATAGATTTGATACCGAGGGATTTGGCTCAAAAATAGGCGGACTCGTTAAGGATTTTAAACCTGAAAAGAGAATAGACCCAAAAGAGCAGAGAAGAAAGGACCTTTACTCTTTATATGCCCTTTATGCTGCAAGTGAAGCCATCGAAGACGCCAATCTATTAGAATATCCTAAGTTAGACAAAGAACGGGTTGGCGTAATAATCGCATCTGGGGTAGGTGGTATAATAACCCTTGAAGAACAATTTCATGTTATTGCAACAAAAGGACCGGCAAGAGTTTCACCATTTTTGGTTCCTATGATGATTGCGGATATGGCCTCTGGACTTGTATCTATGAAATATGGGTTCAAAGGTCCTAATTTTGCTGTAGTTTCTGCTTGTGCATCTTCTACGCACGCCATAGGTGAGGCCTTCCATAAAATCAGACATGGTTATGCTGATGTAATGATAACAGGTGGTGCAGAAGCCCCATTCACACCCCTTGCACTTGCAGGATTTTCAAATATGCGGGCACTTTCCAAGAGAAACGACGAACCTGAAAAGGCTTCAAGGCCTTTTGATGCAGAAAGGGATGGGTTTGTTATGGCAGAAGGTGCTGGCATAATAGTGCTTGAGGAATTAGAGCATGCTAAAAAACGCGGTGCTAAAATCTATGGGGAAATAGTAGGATATGGAGCAACTAGTGATGCATACCACATTACACAACCTGCACCAGAGGGTGAAGGAGCATATAAGGCAATGCAACTTGCGCTTATGGACGCGGGAATGAGCCCTTCTGATATAGATTATATTAATGCTCATGGAACTTCAACAAAATTAAATGACAAATTTGAAACCATCGCTATAAAAAGGGCCTTAGGAGATAGGGCATATAAAATCCCTGTAAATTCTACAAAATCAATGACAGGTCACATGCTTGGCGCAACAGGTGCTGTGGAATTTATTATACTCACACTCTCTGTTAAAAACGATATCGTTCATCCTACAAGAAACTATGAATATAAAGACCCTGATTGCGATCTTGACTATGTACCCGATGGTCCTCGTGAGGTAAAAATACGCGCTGGTATGTCAAATTCCTTAGGATTTGGTGGACATAACGCCTCGGTAATAGTAAAAAAGTTTGAATAGTAATAAAAGGTGCCCAAAGGCACCTTTTATTTTAAAAGATTTTTCCCTTCTTTTATAAATATAAAGCCTCCTATAATACCTGTTATGTAAAAAGTAAAAAACCGCCATAGAACAACAAAAGGAAAGATATAATCCCCTTTAATATTGCCTATAAATATATAACTTGCGGATGTCTCTGCAATACCACTTCCACCGGGTGTTGGGGTAAAGAAAAGGGATGACAAAACAATCATCTCATACCCTATGGACCTTAAAAGTGTGAATTTATGTAGTTGTGTTGCAATTTGAGCAACATATGGTATGGAGCCTAAGAAGATGAGTGAAATAATGGTGGATAAAAAGGCATAGAACAGGTATCTTCTCTTTTCTTTATCCTTTACAGCATCAAGGAATACCTTCCTTAAAATGGTTAATTCTTCATAACTTTTTCCTTTAATAAACCTGCGTAATAAAGAGGGAGCGAAAAAAAGCAAAAGGTATAAAAGTGTAATGATTGATATGATAAAAATCGCGTATAGAAATATGCCCTTCATAACACCTTCAAATGTACTTTTCAATATGTATGCATAAGGAAGGGCCAATACAAGAATACCTGTAAATGTCACCATCCCCCTTAATAAAAGGTAGGATGTCCCTTCCCCCACCTTCACCCCTCTTCTGTAAAGGTAATAAATTTGAACAGGTAGACCACTTAGTTGAAAAGGCGTAATTGCGGCAAGGAATATGCCTATGGCTATGGTCTCAAATGCGGTCTTTATACTTATTTTATGTTCACCAATATACGAAAGAAGGGAAAACTTAATAGAATCAAAAAGCGCATAGAAGAACCAAAATATAAAGAGCAAAAAAAGGTACCACAGTTTTATATGAAAAAGTATATAAACACCCTTTTTGCTCAAAGTGAGGTAAAAAAATCCAACAGTTATAATTATAAGCAGGAATACGCCCCCGGCAATTATCCTCTTATTCAGTTTGAAATTTTCCAACACTTACCTCAAAAAGATAAACTTAAACCCCCATTCCTTTGAAGACTCTATTTCACGAATCCTCAAAATATACAATCCAGTCTTTATCATATTTTTCATATAGATACTATTATCTTCTGGATTTAGACTCGATATTTCATGAAATAACCTACGACCTGTGATGTTGTAAATATCCACACTAACTTTTTTGGACACATTGTATAGGGAATAGATATCAATCGTATTCTTATTTATTATGTTTTTCTTTAAAATAAACGGAGCATCTGGAACTAATGGAAGGTCCTTTAAAAAATAAATATCCAATTTGCCATCTGTATATACATATAAAAACCTGTTATCAGCCATTATTGAACCATCTCTTGTCATAACACCTACATAGTCCCCTATATAAAAACTGCTATCAGCAAAATCTACAATGCCCAATCTTACATCAAGTATGCCGTAGGGCGCAAAAAGCACAAAAACACTGTCTAAACCCACCACCTTTATTCCAACTATACTACCTTCACCCCTGAACTCAGAGACAAAAACTCCATTATCCATATTAAGAACAGAAATTCTGTACTCATTTACACCCTGCCTGATATAGGGAATAAACATTAAATTATCGTAGAAATCTGGATAAACGGGTGAGATATATGCGCCAAGTCCATCAATTCTATAGGTATTTGACATAGAAAGGAGTGTGTCTGTTTCGTGTATGTAAATATACTTTTGTGAAGAATCTACGGATTCTATGTAAATTTTATTTCTATAAGACATTATACCAAAAACAATTTCATTCGGTAATTCTATGGTCGCCAAAACAGAAAGATTATTGATATCAAAGGCCACAATACTGTTTTTCCTTGCATAATAGAGTATGCCCTTTTTGTATTGAAATCCAGAAGAGACGCTGTCATCAATAAACATTAAGGTATTATGTTTTTTCAAAAAAAGGCTATCTGTTTTTGTAAGATATATAAAAAGTGTATCATTCCATATAAAATCTTTAGTTTTGATGGTGTCAAGTATTAAAAGCTCGGGTTCAAGGGGATTATTTAGACATAACTCTGAGGGAAAATCTCCATTTTGAAGATATATACTCCCATTACGCATTCTAAACTTAGAAAGAGGGAACGGATAATCTTTATCTAAAATGACCTCGTTATTTTTTATATTAAACAAAAAGCCATCATAAGACCTTGCATAAACTGTATCAAGGACCTTTACAAAATCTGTACCTACAAAATTTATAGAGTCAATGAAAAATATGCTGTCATTAAATATGCTATCGGAAATATAGGTTTTCTCAAATGTAGATAGATAATAAATCCTTTTACCATCATCTGAATCTATTGCACTTATAAAGTAAAACTCCCTATCATGACCCAGAGTGTACATCCTTTTAAGGGAAATGCCATTTCCTTCACTTAACATATAGATATTCCCATCAAAACCTATAAAAAGCATTGTATCATCAACAGAAAATACATCCCTTTGTAATGGGACATCCTCTTTGATGAATAGGGTATCAAAGGCTACTGAATCTGCAAGAAAATGTGGCCTAAGCACAACAAAATTATTAGAAAAACCTTTATATCCTGCTATCATGCTATCAGAGAATACATGGCCAGAATAAAGGTTAATATTGAAAAGATTGCCATTACTCTCCATTAAAGCAATTTGAAAATCCTTACCAATCAAGTAAAAACCCTTGCCCTTTTCTATGTATTTGGCTCCCTGAACCTTACCAAAGTGCCCAATGTGTATATTTTTCTCATACACATCCACATAGGCATCAAAACTTCCAAGTTTTCTTGATAATACAGCAAGAGTATCCCCTTTTATGCAAAAATCCTGCACTGTATAATCAAAATCAGCAAATACCCTTTTGCCTTTATAAATCCTATAAGGGTATGATACATATAGGGTATTATTGCTCTTCGCTATTTTTCTAATATGACCTGAATATAAGGTGGAAAGATTGTACAATGTGAAAATAAAAACTATGAGTTTCATTTTAACAATAAGACCTCCTTCTTTGCTTCCATGCCAATGGCATCCTTACCTCTTCGCCTTATAATATCTATGTATATCCTCTTCGCATCCTGTTTCAATCCTAACATATAATATAATCTTGCAGCATTTAGACCACCTGTATCCCCCCAATCACCATTCTTCCTATGGAATTTATAGACACGAAGGAAATAACCCAAAGACTCTTGGAATAGAGAATCCTGCATATATGCCATCCCAAGCCAGTATTTTAGTTCTGCCTCATCACTTCTATCAAAATAACCCTCCACTCTTTTAAGTACATCCACTGCAGTATCTGGCCTACCCAATTCTATATATGTGAACCCCAATGATATATAGGCATCAGACAATTTATCACACTTTATACACTCGTGTATATATCGCTTAAGCGTCTTTATAACCAAATCGTTCTTGTTTGCCCTTTTAGCAGAGAGATATGCGTTAAATAGCGCAGCATCTTTCAAACTCTCAAGATCACTGGACTTAAGATAATTCTTATACGCCTTGATATAGTTTTTCTTAAGATATAAAATCGTACCCTTTTTGAAATATAGATGATACTTAAAACTGTCTACAGCATCCTCTGGATTACCTATCAGAAGAAGTGCTGAATCCATCTTATTCATTCTCATGAGGCGCTTTACATTAAGATACCTCAAAAGGGACTTCCCATACTCTGACAGGTAAAAACTATCAGGCTCTAAAAATCCAAAATAAATCCCATAGGCAATATATGTAACAGAATCAATCTTCCCTCTTTTCACAAGCAAATTAAGTACATGCTGTAAGTCTTGTAAATTTTCATTATCTTTTATAAGTTCTTTTAAATAAACCTTTATATCCTGTTCATCAAGTAGCATGGGATCAACCTTTTCTATCATACCACTTTTTAAATAAAGTAAATTTTTGGCATACTTATCAAGTGAAAGATTGCTTATCCCTTCTAAATTGTCCATTTTAAGAAGGGACAATGCACAGAGAGACTGAAAACTGTCATCATTAAAAAACAGTCCATATAAAAGCGATTTTTTGTAATCCTCAAGAACATAATCCAACTTTGCCCTATAAAATGCATAGAACCTGTCTTTTCCAAAGTGCATTCTATATGTTTGAAGAAGGGTATCTGTTATAAGAAAGTCATTAAACCTAAGTGCAATAGGTATTATATGTTTTAGTATACTCTTTGCTGGATACCTTCTATAATCGATGTGTCTCTTTGAGAGTTTTTTGTAAATCCTCATAGAATCTTTTGTACTTAGAGTGTCTTCAAATAATAGGGTATAAAACTTTTGATTATTAGGAAGATAGAAAAGCGCAGAATCTATATTATGCGAGGATACATGATACAAAAACCTTGCCACATTACTGTGGGAAAGGTCCTTTAAAAGTTTCTCCTTATGCTTAGATTTTAATAGATAATAAAGATAATAGAGTTCTTCTTCATCAAGATGTTGATATGTATAGCGTTCAATATTAAAGAAGGATGGATTATAATGATAGACGATTTTAAGATACAATTTTCTTGGTATCAGTTTACTATACTTTTCTGCCAGTAGGAAAGCGTTTTTTAAATCTCCTTCTCTACCATAGAGTTGCCATAGATTATATAAAGATGCTACAATGTAAGGGACTACCTGCGCAGGGAGCGTCTTTCCTTTGGCATATTGAACTAACTCAGCATAATAACCATTGTTAAATAGTTCTTTTATCATGCCTTTTGTGTCATAGCCACCTAACAGTATATCCTGAGGCATCTTTTTCTGTTTTTCAAGATAACCCTTCCATAATAGTACCGTATCCTGTGGGTAGTAATCTTTTACATCCTTTAAAAGGTCTTTTGCATAGGCATATTGGCCCTTTAAGGTAAGAAAAACGGCAAGTTTAAAAAAAACCGTATCCCTTAAGCCTTTACTTGCACCCTTTGCATTAAGCAATGCCTTGTTCGGGTTCTTATCCATGTATGCCTTTAAAAGATTATAGTCCTTTAATGTATCAAGCATATAAAGGATAGAGTTATAGATCTTCTTATGACTTTTGTAGAATTTGGCTATTTGCATTATGGAGTCTGCCCTCTGTCTCATAAAAACAAGAGACATTATCTTCATTTTTACAAGTTGACTATCTGTCTCATCATTTTTGATCATACGAGAGACAGCATCATAAGCACCAAGGTTATAGAGTATCTTTAGTTTTAATTTTCGTGACAGCGTATCCTCTTTTCCAAACAATGCATAAAATGCACTAAAAGTGTCTTTTCTGTGCATATAATAATAGTAAGAAGCCCATGGATTTGCATCAAAAAGTGATGGAAAAATCTTATTTTCTACATCATTTTTATAAATGAATGCAGAAAGCTTTCCTTTAAATTCACTGTCATAATCCGATGCAAGAACCCGAAGAATAGCAAGATACCGAGATGTATCTTCTTTATCTTTGAGTTTGCTAAGCATTTTAAGAAGCACTTTTTTTCTTTGTGGTGCATTTGGATATAGATAAGCGAACCGCTCTACATTCTTTCCAAGTCTTGAACTATCAAGTTGAAAAAGCATATCAAAGACCTTTATTGCAAGAGAATCAGAAAGACGTCTTGTAGATAACCTATACAGATTGGACAAAGCAGATATGGTATCCTGCACTTTTAAATACAGCTCTGCCTGTTCAAAAAGCGCTTGATACTTAATAATAGAATCTGAAGATGTTCTATAGATTTCATTATACGCCCTTATGGCACTTTCTATATCTCCCTGCTCTGCATAGTGCCTGGGTAAGTCTAAGATACTTACCTTACTAAAGATAAAAATCAAAAAACAAAGGCCCTTCATATCTATAATTTTAAATGTAATAGATGGGAATACAAACAGATTTATGGCTTTCTGTTGAACCACTATGATCTTTGCAATATAATAAAGGTAACAAAAAAGGGGGTAATTAAATGGCAAGAGTCGTGAGAGCACCAAGGGGTACTAAATTAACTGCCAAATCATGGCAGACAGAAGCACCCATGAGGATGATTATGAACAATTTGGATCCTGATGTTGCAAAAGACCCCGCGCATCTCATTGTATACGGTGGAACAGGTAAGGCAGCAAGGTCATGGGAAGCATTTGATGCCATAGTAAACACGCTCAAGGAACTTGAACTTGATGAGACACTTCTCGTGCAATCAGGGAAACCTGTTGGAGTCTTTAAGACCCATGAATGGGCACCAAGAGTCCTTATAGCAAATAGTAATTTGGTACCAAAATGGGCAACATGGGAATACTTTAGGGAACTTGAAGAACGGGGTCTCATTATGTACGGCCAGATGACAGCAGGGTCATGGATCTACATAGGCACTCAAGGCATTCTCCAGGGAACATATGAAACATTTTTCGCCGCAGCCAAAAAACATTTTAAAGGCTCATTAAAGGGTAAAATAGTGCTTACGGCAGGACTTGGAGAGATGGGGGGAGCACAACCACTTGCCGCAACATTGAATGATGGCGTCATGATTGCTGTAGAGGTAAATCCATGGGCCATTGAAAGACGGATTAAGACAGGGTATCTTGACACATGGACCGATAGCATTGACAAGGCCATTGAAATGGCAGAAAAAGCGAAAAAAGAAGGAAAACCTCTTTCCATAGGGCTTTTAGGTAATGCTGCAGATGTGCATCCAGAATTGGTCAGAAGAGGCTTTATTCCTGATGTTCTTACAGACCAGGTTGCGGCACATGACCCCTTAAACGGCTACATTCCAAGCGGCCTTACAGTGGAACAAGCGGATGAACTCAGAAAGAAAGACCCGGATGACTATCTCAAGAGGGTGAAAGCATCTGCAGCAAGGCATGTGGAGGCTATGTTGGAGATGCAGAAACAAGGCGCCATCACATTTGAATATGGTAATAACTTAAGAAGACTCGCCTATGATAGTGGTGTTAAAAACGCCTTTGATATTCAAGGCTATGTCCCAGCGTTTATAAGAGACTTCTTTGCCGAGGGCTCAGGCCCATTTAGATGGGTCGCACTCTCAGGAGAACCTGAAGATATTTATAAAACTGATAAAAAGGTGCTTGAATTATTCCCTGAAGACGAGCACTTAAGAAAATGGATAGAACTTGCTGAGAAAAAGGTCCATTGGCAAGGATTACCTGCAAGGATATGCTGGCTTTCCCAGGGGCAGAGAGCAGAGTTTGGCCTTGCAATAAATGAAATGGTGAAAAAGGGAGAACTCGTAGCACCCATTGTCATAGGGAGAGACCATCATGATACAGGTTCTGTAGCATCACCTTACAGAGAAACAGAGGCAATGAAGGACGGTTCTGATGCCATCGCAGATTGGCCCATACTCAATGCAATGTTAAATGTTGCATCAGGTGCTACATGGGTATCCTTCCATCACGGAGGAGGTGTTGGCATAGGATACTCCCTTCATGCTGGCATGGTTATTGTCGCAGATGGGACAGACCTTGCACATAAGAAACTTGAAAGGGTTTTAACAAACGATCCTGGTATTGGTGTTGTAAGGCATGCAGATGCAGGCTATGAAATAGCAAAAGAAACCGCAAAAAAACACGGCCTTAAGATACCTATGTCTCAAGATGGTTGATAGCATCAGAAAAAACATAGAAGAGTTTTTAAGGGATATTACATGCGAATACTATAATTTTGGTTCAGGTAAGAAAAGGACACTTGACCTTACATCCATCTACAAGAAATACCCTACCCTATTTGATAAACAAACTATAAATGAAGTGCCCCCTGAGAAGCGCAAACTCAGGGGGTTTTTGATAAACACCTATTTAAACCACAAAACAAAAGATATCCAAGAAGAAATAGCAAGGAAAAAAGCAGAAAAAAGGTTTCCCTTTAAAGATAAAAACATTACACTATCCCAGTTAGAGGTGTTAATTCAATACCTACATAACCGCAAAGAGAGAGAAAAACTGCATAACCTAAAAATTGGATTTGTAAAAGAGATTGAACCATTAAAAATCCAGTACCTTCAAGATATTTATAATACTGTGCCTTTATTCTCATATGGAAGGTACTTCTCATACCTCGTGCGGATTCAAAACATAGATTTTTCTCATTATAAGAGATCTTTTGAATTTTTCCTTGAAGAGACAGAAAATGTCTACACCCATAATATGAACAAATACCTTCTGTCAAAACTCGGTATTTCCTTAAACTCCGCTGCTTTGTATGACATATCCTATTTTTTCAGAGGATTTGAGTTTGATAATCAGTTTAAAATTGGCTATATTAAAGATTTTTTAAAGGAATTTCTCTATAATTTGGGCATAGACCTTGAAAAACAGAAAAATGTACATCTTGACCTTGAGGAAAGGCCAACAAAAAATCCAAGGGCATTCTGTGCTCCTTGTGAGATACCAAATAATGTTTATCTTTCTGTTCTTCCACAAGGAGGATACAAAGACTTTGAGACAACACTTCATGAAATGGGACATGTAGAGCATTTTGCACACACATCAAGCACGCTACGCATAGAAGATAGAGCCCTTGGTGATATGGGACTCTCTGAAGTCTTTGCCTTTTTATTCCAATATCTTTTACAAGACCCTGTTTTTGTTGAGTATTATTTTGACATGCACGATGAAGATCTTAATGCCTTTATAAGGCATATAAGCCTTGCAAAACTCTATCTTATAAGAAGATATGTTGGAAAGTTCCTATATGAATACCACCTTCACAAAAAAGAAGACCTACAGTCTTTTCACGAAAAATACAAAGAGCATTTAGAAAAAGCCCTATATATAAAAATACCAACAGAGATGGCTTTATACGACCTTGATATGGATTTTTATTCTGCAAACTACCTAAGAGCATGGTTTGCAGAGAGCGCACTCAGTGAGTTTTTAAGAACAAAATTCGGTAAAAAATGGTTTATTAATAAAAAGGCAGGAGACCTTTTAAAAGAACTATGGTTTGAAGGAAAACGATGGCAAATAGAAGAGATGCTGGATGAAGTCATAGGAAGGCCCTTTGATATGGAACCATTAATAGAAGAAGTAAAACGCGTTTTAAAAAGTTAAACAAAGGAGCAAAAAATGGAAGAAAAGATAAATGACCAAAAAGATGATTTAAGTCAAGGTAAACAGATTGCATGGCTTTCTTATCTTTGGATATTAGTTATTGTACCCTTACTTGTAGCACCTCAGAATGAATATGTAAAATTCCATGTGCGTCAGGGCATTGCACTGCTTATTCTTGAGATTGGATGGGCACTCCTTGATATTTTCCTTCAGATCATCCCTATTATAAGATACCTCGCAGGAATTCTTAATTTCCTTATCTGGATTGCCTTCCTCATACTAATAGTGATGGGTATCATATACTCTGTTCAGGGTGAGAAGAAAGCACTACCTATTATAGGTGAATTTGCAGCATCTCTAAAGATCATTTGATAAGGTGCTTTTCTTATTGCTTTTCAGTTTGGTAATAAATGAGGTAATGTACAACCCAAAGGGAGCAGAATCTGGTACGGATTCCCCTGGTGATAGAAACGAGTATGTTGAACTGTACAATGAAACAGATGATACAGTATGTATTGATGGATATTTTATAAAGGATAATATGGAAAAAGACAGTATTGTTCCTTTTCCTGACACACTTATATATGATTTTTGTGATTCATGCACTATTTCAAACCTCATACCTCCACATGCCTATGCTGTGATACTTGACAGAGACTATTTACATCAAGGAGAATACCATGCACCATACAGATTCGGTAAAAATACAGTCCTACTCTCTACTTATGATACAGATATAGGTAATGGCCTTTCAGAGAACGATAACCTTTTTTTAATTAAAGGCAATGATACCATTGACACATACGGTACGCCTGATGAACAAGATGCCTTACCACTTTCTTCTAAGGATGGCATATCTATAGAGCGTTTAAACCCGTACTACAAAGACGATGTAAAAAATTGGGCTCTTTCAGATTCCTGCACACCAGGATACAAGAATTCTGTGAGTTTTGAAAAAGACCTTTCCATTGATTCTGTTTTTGTATCCTCTTTTATGCCCCCATTGCTGGATACTGTTAAATACACAGTGTTTTTAACCAATAAGGGGTGGGAGGATATAGGAGACTTCTATATAACTGTTAAAACAGAAACTGAAACAGAACGGTATTTGATAAATGGTCCATTAGGATTTCTACAAACAAGAACAATTACAGGATATATCGTGCCTCTTAAAAAAGGGCTTTTTACATTGACTTTCTATCATAATGTTTTAGACGAAAGGCCAGAAAATGATACTACTTATATGTATTTAACTATTCAAATCCCACAAATCGTTATAAATGAAATAATGTACGACGATACAGTAGAATGGATTGAAATCTATAATGCATCAAATGAAACGTTAAATACAGGATTTGTAGTAAAAGATAGATCCAATGCCACATCACTCCCAACAAATCGTGTAGAGTTTAACCCAGGAGATTATCTCGTAATAACTGGGGATTCATCATTTTCCAATAGATTTCCGGATGTGCCCTTTGCATGGGTAGAGGGCTTTCCCACACTAAACAACTCCTATGAGACTATATACCTTTTAACCCAAAATGGCGCACTTTTGGATTCTGTATACTATACATCAAGTTATGGTGGATCCTTTGGCAAGAGTATTGAAAAAATAAATCCATATCTTCCATCTTCAGAAAAATCTTCATGGAAAACATGCACTGACCCAAAAGGTGGCACACCAGGGAGAGAAAACTCTGTATATGCGGCATTTAGTGGTGAGAAGAACAAAGTTTCTCTAAGCAGACATACCATAAGATACTCACTTCATGAAAAAATCGTTTTTACATTTATGCAAGATGAGGGCCCTGTGAGGTTTTATCTTTTCAGTCTTGACGGAAAGCCATACGGCATGATACATTATGAATCTGCTCCTTTAGGAGAGTGGACATGGGACGGGTATGTAAAGTCCAATAAATTGCCAGAAGGCCCATACATTGTTTATATAGAGTGCAAGCACTTCAGACAGAAGGAGATAATCGTCATAGAAAAATGATCCAGCTCTATGGCATTTCTAAGAGTTTTGGTGCAAGGGCCATACTTGAAGGCATAGACCTCTTTATTGACAAAAATACCCGCCTTGGCATAGTTGGGAAGAATGGAGCAGGCAAGTCAACATTACTTTCTATCATCGCAGGTAAAATTCTGCCAGACGATGGAAAAATTATCACGAAAGATGGTATTAAAATAGGTTATCTCCCGCAAAAAGATGTGGTTTTTGAAAGTGATCTAACCCTCATGGAGGTGCTAAAAAGGGCAAATGCTGTGCTGTTTCAACTAAAAGAGCGGATGGACATCTTAGAGAAAAAGGAACCTATGCAATATGCAAAACTCCTTGACGAATATCGCATGAAAGGTGGTTATGAATATATGGCAAAGGTTTCAAAAATAATGAAAAAACTAAACTTTTCAGAAGAGGATGCACAAAAGAAGATAAGTGAGTTTTCTGGTGGATGGCAAAAGCGTATAAAACTTGCAGAACTTATGTTATCAGAGCCTGATATTCTACTATTGGACGAGCCCACAAACAACCTTGACGCCATTGGCATAGCGTGGTTGATAAACTATCTTAAAGGCTTCAAGGGTGCCTATATCATCGTATCCCATGATAGATACCTCCTTGATGCAACAACGAATAAGACAGGTGAATTAAAAAAAGGTAAACTTCACCTATATCCTGCACCTTATAGCAAATTCATTATAATTAAAGAAAGAGAAGTACTACTCAAGCAGAAAAAATATGAAGAGACTATTGAACTCATACAAAGGTACAGAAGATATGTAGAAAGAAATAGATACGATAAGAAAACAGCAGGAAGGGCAAAATCTCGTGAGAAGATGCTTGAGAGGCTAAAGTTGCCAGAAAAACCTGAGATAGAAGAATATCCTGAATTTAGAATACAATCAATGGAGCATCTGCCTACAGAACTTTTAAGATGTGAACACATTTACAAGTCTTTTGGTGAGAACAAGGTATTAAGAGGCGTAAGTCTTCTTGTGAGAAGAGGCGAAAAGATAGGGATATTGGGAGAAAATGGGAGTGGGAAAACTACCTTACTTCGCATACTTGCAAAAAGATTAAAACCTGACAGGGGAGAGGTTTTCATAAATCCTTCCATTAAAATAGGCTATTACAGTCAAATAGAGGAGGAAGAAATAGATAAACATCTTACGCCGTGGGAACTTCTCTTAAGGGAACGAGAAAATATTACCTATAAAGAACTATTTACTTTGCTTTCAACATTCGGATTAAAGGAGGAACGGATTGAAACACCTTTTTACAAACTTTCAGGAGGAGAACGGCAACGCACAAGGCTTATGCTCCTTTTCTCAAAGAGAAGAGACCTCCTTATATTGGACGAGATAACCAACCACCTTGATCTATACTCAAGGGAGGCATTAGAGAAGGCAATACAATCTTACAAAGGAGGCATTGTCTTCGTATCACACGATAGGTATTTTATAGAGAAAATCAAAACCCATTATTACATTTTAAAAGATGGCAAACTCTCCTATTTTACCGGAAATTACGATGATTTTATAAGAATACTTGAAGAGAGTAAAGAAAAAAATCAAGAGTTTCAAAGCACATATAAAAATCAAGACAAAAAAGACGATTATATAAAACGCAAGGAAATACAAAGAAAACAAAGGATATTAAAACGCCATATTCAGAAAAAGGCAGATGAGATTGAGGATCTGGAGAGAAAAATAGAAAAACTGGAACAAAAAGAAAAAAAGATGCTAAAAAGTTTTGAAAACCCAAACGATATCAAAGAAGAGAGTTATAAAGAATATGAAGAATTAAAAAAAGAACTCAATAAACTCTATAGAAAATGGGAAGAATTGAACATTGAAATAGAAAAATTAGAACAAGACCTCAGGGCGTATTCTCAAAAATAGTTTGCCCTTTTTGCCTTTTGCCCACAAGTTCCATTATAGTTGTTGCAGCCTCTTCAATAGACTTAGATGTAACATCAACAATATGCCATCCTCTTTCATTAAATAGGTGCAAGGCATAACTTACCTCATTCATGAGCATATTCATTTCAATATATGGGTCTGAGAGAGGCATCTTTAATTTTTCTGCCCTTGCAAGCCTGATCTGGCGGAGCCTGTAAGGCTCAATGGTAAGTCCTATGACTTTGTTTTTATCAATCTCATCAAGTTGAGAAGGAAGAGGCATATTATAAATTACAGGTATATTTGCTGTCCTGTATCCTCTGTATGCAAGGTACATGCTTATAGGCGTCTTTGACGTGCGCGATACCCCCACAAGAACAATATCCGCATCTTTTATATCCTTTACATTCCTGCCATCATCGTGTTTTACAGCATAATCAATACATTCAATCCTTTTGTAATACTCTTCATTAAGATGCCTGAAAAGACCTGGAATAGCCATTGGTGATATTTCAAGAAGGTCCTGAAGCCGAGAGAGAAGTGGCCCTAAGATATCAATTGTAGGGACAGCGCGTTTTAGTCCTTCCTGGACAATTTTCTTACGAAGTTCAGGAATAACCAGGGTAAAAACAACAACGCCCCTCTTTGTTTGAGCCTCTTCCATAATCTTCACTAAATCCTCAATCGTTCTCACATTTGGGTACTTATGAAGATACACATTACATGTTTTAAACTGGGTAAGTGCAGCCTTCACAACCATCTCAGAGGTAACACCCGTAGAATCAGAAACTATAAAAATATGCCTTTCCTTATGATCCATAAAAACATCCCTCTTTTTAATAATTTTATCGCAATTCCTTTGAAGAGCAAAATATATTCATATATAAACTAATTCAAAGGCTTGTATAACCCGCACATCTTATTTATAATTTAACACTGTATGACCCTTAAGATTGCAATAGACGGACCCGCGGGTTCTGGAAAGACGACAACAGCCAAATTGGTGGCAAAAAGGTTAGGCATTTTGCCTGTAGATACTGGTGCTATGTACAGGGCTGTATCTTACGAATGCCTCCGGCGCAATATTGATGTGCATGATGAAAAAAGTGTTGAAAGGATCGCGGATAGCATAAATATTGATCAAAAGGCTATTGGTGATGAAATACATACTTATCTAAATGGCGAAGATGTCTCTGACAAAATACGTACCCCTGAGGTAGATAAGGTTGTTTCCATTGTTTCATCATATAAAAAGGTAAGGGATAAATTGGTTGAAATACAGAGAAAACTTGCGAACACGCAGGATGTGGTTATTGAAGGTCGTGATATTGGAACAATTGTATTAAAAGATGCAGATATTAAAATTTTTATGAAAGCAAGTTTAAAAGAGAGAGCAAAAAGGCGTTTTAATGAACTTAGGGCAAAGGGGGTAAATGTTAATTTTGAAGATGTCCTAAGAGAACTTAAAAAGCGGGACGAGATGGATTCAAAAAGAGAACTCGCTCCCTTAAAAATACCAGAGGGAGCAATCATAATAGATACAACAAATAAAACCATAGAAGAGCAGGTTGAAGAGATTATCAAGATTATTAAGGAGGTTAAAAATAAAATTCATACATGAGTCTTAAGTGGAAAATTGCATATCTCGTCCTGCACCCCCTGTTTAAATGGCTTTTCGGGGCAAAGGTTATAGGAAAGGAAAATATACCTCCTCATGGTCCTTACATAGTGGCTCCAAACCATACATCCTTTTGGGATCCACCTTTTGTAGGATGGGCAATGTGTCCCGTAGAGACATATTTTCTTGCAAAGATTGACCTATTTGTTCATAATAAACTCTTTGGTGCTTTAATAAAATTTCTCCATGCAATACCCTTAGATAGAAAAAACGCAATAAAAGGCCTAAAAGAGGGACTTAGAGCGCTCAATGAAGGAAAGGTCCTTGTGGTATTTCCAGAAGGCACAAGAAACAGGACACGCGATAAAATTCTCCTTCCACTTAAAGAAGGGGTCGCTATGTTAGCACTTAAAGCCAAGGTAAATATCCTACCCGTATTTTTGTATGAAAGTAAAGGGTCTTATCGAGACTGGATATTGAGAAAAAGACAACTTGCCATAAGATTTGGAGAGGTTATAGACACATCTGAGTTTACTTATAGTAAAGAAGGTATAAAATCTTTAACAAAAGAACTTGAAAGGAGGTTGCTACAACTTGCTAAAAGTAATCCTACCTGATGAATATAGTTTTTGTTTTGGTGTAGAAAGGGCATTGGAACTTGCAAAGAAACACATGAATGATGGTGAACTTTTTGACACACTTGGCGAGATTATTCACAATCCCCATGTGGTCAAGGAATTTGAGAAAAAGGGCATTAAGGTAATTAAGAAACCAGAAGAGAGCAAAAAAAGAAAAATACTAATTCGCTCCCACGGCGTACCACCAGATGTCATAGAAAAGATAAAGTCACTTAAAAAAGAAATTATTGATGCTACCTGCCCTTTTGTCAAGCATGCACATGAATCTGCTAAAAAACTGGTAGAAGAGGGTTATTTTCTTGTTATTGTAGGTAAAAAAGAACATCCAGAAGTCATTGGTATACAAGGTTACGCACATGGAAAGGGATGTGTAGTGTTGAAAAGAGAAGAAGTGAGCAAGCTTCATTTAAGAGGTAAAAAGGTGGGTATCGTATCCCAAACTACAATGCTCCTTTCCAATGTTCAGGAAGTTGTAAATGCCATTCTTTTGCAAAATCCAAAAGAGGTACGATATATAAACACAAGATGCAGCACAACTGAAAGAAGGCAGAATGCAACACGAGAACTCGCAAAAAAGGTTGATGTAATGGTAATTGTAGGTGGAAGACACAGTTCAAACACAAATAGATTATACGAAATAGCAAAAGAATACGCCCCCCGAGCCTATTTTATTGAATCCTACAAAGAATTAAAGCCTGAATGGTTTTTAAATGCAAAGGTGGTAGGAGTAACTGGTGGGGCTTCTACCCCAAAAGTGGACGTTTTAAAAGTAAAAGAAACCATAGAAAAAATTTCACAAGGAGGTAAATAGGTTATGGAGAGTAAAAATGTAAACAATGTTCCACAAAAAAGTGATGATGATCTCTTGAAACTCATCAATGAATCCCTAAACATACCAAAAGAGGGAACAATCAAAAAAGGTGTTGTGGTAAAGGTGACCCCGCAGGAGGTATATGTTGACATCGGGTCTAAATCAGAAGGTGTTGCATCAATTACGGAATTCAAGGATGTCCAGATACAACCAGGAGATGAGGTTTTCGTGTACGTTGACTCCTTGGATGGGCCAGATGGAAGAACCATCGTATCCAAACATAAAGCCGATTTTATAATGGCATGGGATAAAATCAAGGATGCATACCAAAATAACCAAACGGTTGAAGGTAAGGTCCAGAGACAGGTTAAAGGTGGACTGATGGTAGAGGTTTTTGGTGTATCAGCCTTCCTTCCAGGTTCACAAATTGATGTAAAAAAGGTAAGATCAATTTCTTCATTTGTCGGTAAAGATATAAAGGTAAAAGTAATTAAGATCAATAGGGCAAGAAAGAATATAGTTGTATCAAGAAAAGAAGTGATTGAGGAAGAGCGGGAAAAACTAAGAGAGAAACTCTTCGAACTCAAAGAAGGTCAAATTGTAAAATGTAGGGTTACATCTATTCAAGATTTCGGAGCATTCTGCGAAGTAGAGGGTTTTGAAGGCATAGATGCAATGATACCTATATCTGAACTCTCCTGGACAAGGATTCAACATCCAGAAGAAGTTGTAAAACAAGATGATGAACTTGAAGTAAAGGTTATAGATGTTGATCAAAAGGAACTTAAAATAACCCTCAGTCTAAAACAACTCATGCCGCATCCATGGGAAAAGGTTAAAGAAAAGTATCCAATAGGCTCAAAGGTAAAGGGAATTGTTAAGAAAATAGTGGAGTATGGATTTTTTGTTGAACTTGAACCAGGCATAGAAGGACTTGTGCATATATCTGAAATGAAATGGGGAAACCCACCTGCACATCCATCTGAATTGGTAAATGAAGGCGATAAGGTTGAACTCGTTGTTCTTAATGTAGAAGTGGAAAAGCAACGGATATCACTTGGAATGAAGCAAGCAAAACCAGACCCATGGTCAGTAGTAGATGAGAAGTATCCAGTGGGATCAATAACCAAAGGTACTGTTAAGGATTTTACAGACTATGGAGCAATTATTGAACTTGAGGAAGGTATTGAGGGCTTCCTTCATGTGGGAGATATTTCATGGACCCAGAGATTCAAATCACCAAAAGAGGCATTGAGATTGGGACAGAAGACAAAAGTGAAAATCCTTAATATTGACAAAAAGGATAGGTATATTGAACTCGGAATCAAACAACTTTACCCAAATCCATGGGAAGATATTATGAAAAAGATTCCAGCAGGCACTGATTTACAGGCTACAGTTAAAGAGGTAAGCCAGAGAGGTGTGCTCGTTCAAGTTGACGAAGGACTTGAAGGTTATGTCCCTGCTTCACAATTACATAAAAAGGGAGACCCAAGAGAAAATTATAAAGAGGGAGATGTGCTAAATCTAAGGGTTCTTAAGGTTGAACCGCATAGAAAAAGGGTATTGCTTTCAGAAAAAGAGTTTTATAGGGCACAGGAAAAAGTGGATGTAGAAAAATATAGATCACAGCCAGCAAAAATTAACCTGGGCGAGATACTAAAAACAGAAATAGAAAAACTCAGAGAACTGCGTGAGGGCACAGAAGAGGAAGAGAACCAGACTTCGGAAGAAGATAAAGAGTAGTTGAAAAGATTTTTTATAAAAACCTTTGGTTGCAGGCTGAACCAGTATCAATCAGAAAAAATAGCAGAACATCTTTCAGCCTGCAACCTTCTACAGGTTAAAAATCCTGATAAAGCCGATATTGTAATTGTCAATGGTTGTGTTGTAACACATAAAGGTGAAAGAGACACAAGAAAATTTATCAATAAATATGCGAAAAAAGGTAAACAGGTTGTTGCTACAGGTTGTTATATAAAGCTTCCCTATGTAAGGGCATCACATAATGTTTCTTTCCTTAGTTTCAATGATATAAAAAAGGTATTTGTACCTCAAAAAGAGCTCCTTTCCCATCAATCAAGGCATAGGGTTTTAATAGGCATACAAGAAGGGTGCAATTTTAGGTGCTCCTACTGTATTGTGCCTTTTGTAAGAGGTCCATCCAAAGACCGTAACAAAGAAGATATCTTGCGGGAGATAGCATCCTACACAGAGCAAGGAGCACGGGAGATAGTAATAACAGGAACTGAAATAGGTGGATACGGCAGGGAGCAGAACACGAATTTGGCCAAACTGGTAAGGGAAATAAAAGATGCATTTCCTCTACTTAAAATTAGACTCTCCTCTCTCCTACCCCTCTATGTCACAGAAGAAGTAATATCACTGTTTAAGGAAGGTATAGTGCTCCCTCATATACATTTACCACTTCAGTCAGGCTCCCGGGATGTTTTAAAGGACATGAAAAGACCGTATAAACTTGAAAGATTTATATGGGCTTTTGAAAAACTATACCAGTCTCATCCAAACATGGCCATTGGCACTGATATAATTGTTGGCTACCCGACAGAAACAGAAAAAGATTTTGAAATGACATATAAACTTATTGATAAACTACCTTTTGCCTACGCACATGTTTTTTTATACTCAAAAAGGCCATTCACACAATCTTTTCACTTAAAAGAGTTACCTTACAAGGTTATAAAATCACGAGAAAAAAAGCTGTTAAGACTGGTATCTATTAAGAAAAAACGTTTTCTACAAAGATTCATAGGGCAATACCTCTATGGCATGATTGAAAAGAAAGAAAATAATATCTTAAAAGGAACAACTGAAAACTATATAAAATTCATTGCAGATGGCAGATATAACTTTGTGCCTGGCCAATATGTAAAAATCAAAATAATCGGGATTGAGCACAACTATGCAAAAGGCGTAATAGAAAATCTATCTTAAATACTGAGACTCAATTGCCTTTACCATCAAATAAGCATTTTTGATTTTGGGAACATTAACTTTATACTCCTCAGAAAGGTCAAGGATATATCCAATGATATCATCTATTTCTGTTCTCCTTTTCCACTCTATATCCTGAAGCATTGAAGACTTATTATTTTCCGTTCTACGGATAACATCATAAATCACTTCTTTCAATCTATCATGATCTTTTAAACGAAGTTTAAACGCAAGGGAATCAATTTCAGAAATCATACCGTCTGCAAGTTCTTTTGCATATTTGTTATTTACAATATCACCATTTTTTATTCTCAAAATCGCAGTTATAGGATTTATTATTGCATTTACAAAGAGTTTCCTGTAAAGGACTGAAAAGGCATCTTTCTCTATGCTTATATCAAATCCAGCATGTTCAAATATACTTTTAATACTACCTGTGTCTAAGGATGGAGAAAAAGATGTTATTATATTCTTTCCATGCCCTGTTAAACGCACTTGATTTAAAGAAAAAGCAAAAGCGGCATCATACAAAGACAGAATTATATGCCTTTTCTCCCCAACCAACTTAGATGCCTCAATATGAGGAATAATACCATTTTGTATTGTTATAAATGATGCCGAATCAGGTACCATATCTTTTATTTTCTCCAAAGCCCCCTTAGCATCATAACTTTTAGTTGCAATTATAACATAATCTGCCTCAATTGGATGGTCCAACCTACTAAATTGCCACACCCCATCACATTTAACTTTGATATGATGTTCCTTTTCAAATAGCATAATCCCTTCCCTATCTAAGATGTTTACGCGAATCGGATTTCTTACCACAAAGAATACCTCATTATGCTTTTGCTTAAGACGTGCCCCAAGCATTGATCCTATAGCACCCTGCCCAACAATGAGAAACCTCATATCATAAACCTCTAATCTTTATCTACCATAAATTCTAAAGACAACCGAATCCTTTGTAATATCTTTTGATAACCTTGCCCATACTCTATCTTTTTCTAAACCTAAGGACACGAGATATTTTTTAATATTAAGTACTTTTCTCGCAGCACTATGGTTTTTCCTATTTATTATTACCCTTAAAGAATCAAATTTCCTATCCTTTATATTGGAATAAAACTCTTTTACAATCTCCTTGCCTCTTGTAGACAAATTATTCTTCCTAAAAAGATCCCTTATAGCGAATGAAAATGTTATATGTTCAATAGATTTACCACTATCTGAACCATTGTCCTCTGTAGAATCAGTTTGACTTTCTTTTAAATTTACGGATTTTTGGCAGGTTTCATATGCCCTATTCACCATGTCCTTTATATCATACTTTAACTTTAGATTCTCATCTTGAAGGCGTGCAAGCATAATACTTTTGGGTATGTAAACATACCTATAAATATAATAACCTGTAGCAGCAACGAGCATTAAAACAAATAGCAGAAACCATGTAAATGCCTTCATATAAAAATTATAAAGTCATACATGCGAACTTCCACTTTTTTCAAACCAAACAATAAGAGGCCCAATCACAATATAAATAACGAAGAACAAAAACAGTGAAACTTCACGAATTAACCACATAATACCAAAAACTGCAAATACATATAGAAAATATTGAATCTTGGGCTTTTGACCAAGAATGGTCTCAAGGGCATGTGGATACGACACATTAGATACCATCAAAAAGGCAAGTATGAGGACAAAAAACGGCAAAGCCCAATATAAAAAGGTATTAAAATTTTCTATGTGAGAACCGTTTAGAAATCTTCCAAATACCTGGTAAACAAAGGAATTTGGATCAACAAGTCCTATTTGAAGTATAACCAGTGATGCGAGAAACCCACCACCTGCAGGCGATGGAAGACCCTTGAAACTTTTGGGATGTTCTGCCTTAACACTTGTCTCTACATTAAATCGTGCAAGTCTCAACAGAGCAGCAAGGACAAACAAGGTCAGTACTATATACAGCGTCCTTGAGTAAACCTCTGGAAAACCTATTTTCATAAAAGATATATGTGCCCACACATAAACAAGCGCGCCAGGCGCAACCCCAAAAGAAACAGCATCACTCAAAGAATCAAGTTCAGCCCCAAACCTGCTTTGCTTATTTAAAATCCTCGCCACCTCTCCGTCAAAGGCATCAAACAAAATAGCGAGTATAATGAGCCAGGCTGATTTCTGTAAAAAGATAACCTTATCCGCAGAATAGTATATTGCAAACTTCACACTGTATAGAATAGATATGAAACCGAGCATTGCGTTTATAAGGGTAAAAAAGGTGGGTACTATGGGCAATTTTTAACCCTCCCGAGCACCGTTAAACCTCCCTTAACATGCTCCCCCTTTTTAACAAGAACCTCAAACTCAACGTCCAAAGGTAACCAGATCTCTCCCCTCGAACCAAACTTTACCATTCCTATCTTCTCTCCCTGTGTTATTCTATCCCCTTTATTAACTCTGCAAACAATCCTGCGGGCAAACACACCCGCTATCTGTTTAACCAAAATAGGAAAACCATAATCTGTTTTAATCCCAATAACATTGTTTTCATTCTTAGAAAGTGATGCTTCTTTTTGTGCATTTAAAAACTGGCCTGGATGATGTTCTAAAAATATAACCTCTCCATTTATCGGGCTTCGCTGAACATGTACATCAAACATGGTCATGAAAATACTTACCCTTTGTGCTTTGCCCTTAAAAAAATACGGCTCTTCTGCTGTATCTATATGGGTTACATAACCATCACATGGAGAAAGTATAGCACAATCTCTGTATGTAATCTTTCTTTTTGGGTCTCTAAAGAAGAACAGAGTAAACAAAATAATTAACAAAGGTACAGAAATAAGGTATTTAAAAACAGAACTGCCTGTTATAACAAATAAAACGAAACATACGCCAAAAAGTAAACTGGCAAAAACAATACTTAATATGATCTCTCTTTTTCCATAAGGTGTTAACATGATATCAGCCTCTATGATAACATCTTAATGTAACATATGCACCCAAACCGCCCAAGGCATATCCAGAGATGACATCACTAAACCAGTGTCTTTTAAGATAAATCCTTGAGGTACCAACCAATAAAGCCCAAATATACAAAGGTATGCGATAACGCGGATACTTCTCTCCAAAATACACGGCTATAAAAGCGCTCATCTCAGCATGGCCTGAGGGAAAAGAGGAATTCCATCGTGAAGTTGTACCAGTGGGCCTTTTTCTGTCTGTTACATACTTTATAAGGACGCAGAGTCCAGAGGTAAGAGCACCACCGAAGATGGCTCCCTTTTGATTTGATATATCCGAAGAATCACCGAGTAATGTAAATAAAGCAGAGTATAAAAGAATGCTCTCTCTATTTGCAGACCTTGTGGCTGTTTTAAAAACCACATCACTAAAAGAACTATTTAGTTTATTTGATATGCTATAGGTCATAGTTGAATCCATTGTAAAAAGGGAAAATCCAATCAATAGAATATATATCATTTCAAAAGTCCTTTTATGATTTCATCTTCTGTAAGTCCTTTCACTTCAATCACTTTACTCTTTGATGTTTGGCCTTTTACTATACTTATATCGCTCTTTGGCACCCTAAGTTTTTTACTTAAAAACGCAATGAGTTCCTGGTTGGCTTTCCCTCCAACCGGTGCACTTTTGAGTTTTATTCTAAGTTCATGATTTACCATCTTAACCTCTACCTTTGATGAACCAGGTTTTACCCTTAAAGATACTCTTCCCATCTTCTAAATACCTTTTTAAATGCCGCTATAACCTCTTCCAATCTCCCTTCAATACTGCATCCTGCTGCATTTTTGTGTCCTCCACCACCAAACTCCCCACATAAAAGAGCGAGATCAACCTTTCCTTTTCCTCTTGCACTTACCTTCCATATCCCCTTTTCATACTCAATAAAATTCACACCAACTTCAACACCATCAATAGATACAACGTGTCTTACTATACCATCTGTATCTTCACCGTTGGCATTAGTCTCTTTAAAATCTTCATTTTTTATAAATGTATACGCCAATTTATCATTAAAATCAAAAGATAGTCTTTTAAGAGCCCGCATTAACAAGGCATAAAACGACTTTCTCTTTCTCTCATAAACAAGAAAGCCTATATCATCTATATGTGCCCTCTGTGAAAGATATAGGGCATCCTGGAAAGCCCAAGTAAAGAGATTTGCATGAAGGAAAGAGACTGTGTCTGTTAAAAGTCCTGTATAAAACGCCCTTGCCACATTTTCATCAATATATCTCTCGTCCCATTTCTTGCACAATGCAAGGACAAGTGAAACTGTAGCAGGTGATTTTGTCTCAACGATATCGTATTCAGAATATATCTCACCCGTTTTGTGATGGTCAATGCGTATAATGGGTATGTCAGGTTTTTCAAAACCTGTTCTTGAAAACTCGCTCGCATCAAGAAGAATGCACACATCACTTCCTTCGGTGGTCAGTTTTTTTTCAATAAGTTCCCTACCATATAAGAATGTGTATTGATAAGGGATCCCATCCTTTAAAAAGCCTCTTACATTATAACCCATATTTTTCAAAAAAAGGGTAAAGCCAATCACGCTTCCTACGGCATCCCCATCAGGATGCACATGAGATACAAGGCATATCCTCTTAGAAGATAAATGGTTTACAAGTTTTTCTGTTTTTTTATTTACATACTCCATCAAAGCCTCCATGATAAGTCAATATTATACTGGCATTATCATAAACCCGCAAAAAACTATGCCTTTTGGTTTCGTAAAAACTGCCTTAAAATATTTATTCAAAAGGAGAGGTATGCATTTAATAGGACTTGTACTTTTGGCTTTTAGCACAATTCGTATTCCATACTTACATATAAAAAACAATGATTTATTGTCACTTTGGAGTATTTCAAGTAAATTTGACCTTGATACAGAGGTCACAGATTCTATAGTTCGTATATCCTTTGGAACAGATAATGTTTTTATAAATACAAGAGATCTGACTTATACAGGTAAAACAGAAGGCACATTGAAATCATTAAAAAAAGATTCTAATAATATATTCATTTCAGCAGAGGATATTGTATACATAACAGGTGTTTTGAAAGGTAAATATTATTATTGGGATGCAGAAAAGCACCGCATCATCGAATCAGGCTATTTTCCATCAATAAAAAAACTTAAAGTAAATAGGGAACAAATAAGCATTATACATAATATAGATTTGGAGCCATCATCTAAAAGGATAGGCAAAAATATCTTAATCAATATCCCTTATGGTTTTTACTTTGGCCCACCTTTTCTCTATTTTGACAATGCAGAAGACCCTATAAAGAGCATAGAAATAACTTATACATCAAAAGGTACAATGTTTAAAGTACATCTCAGAAGAGATGTACCTTTAAAGATACTTAAATCCACTGGCCTATTTGTTCTAAAACTACAAGAAAGCACCAACACACCAACGGGTTCTACTAATAATGTAATAAAGCAAAAACAACAAAATTATCACTCTAAGATAGATGTTATTGTAATAGATCCTGGGCACGGTGGCAAGGACCCAGGCGCTATTTCAAAGAGGGGAACAAGAGAAAAGGACATAACACTCAGTATTGCAAAAAAATTAGCAAAGAAACTGAGAAAAAAAGGATTTAAGGTTATTTTGACGAGAGATAGAGATAAATTTCTCACATTGGGTGAAAGGGCAAGGATAGCCAACAAATCTAAATGTGACCTATTCATATCCATTCATGCAAATTATTCAAAAGGACAGCGTGCACATGGAATAGAGACATATTTTTTAAGCGAGGCACGAACAAAATGGGAAAGAAGCGTAGCAGCATTTGAAAACTCGGTTATTAAATATGAAATAAAAGAGCAGACACCGGGTAGGAACATACTAAAATGGATCTTAGGCGATATGGCACAGAACGAGTTTTTAAGGGAATCTCAAGACCTTGCAGCCTTTGTACAAAGAAGCGTAACAAAAAAGGCAGGTTCACTTGATAGAGGCGTTAAGCAAGCAGGATTCTATGTACTTAGAGGTGTATATGCACCAAGTATTTTAATTGAAACAGGGTTTATTACGAATCCTAAGGAAGAAAAACTACTTAAAAGCAATAGGTATCAAAACAAAATTGCAGATGGTATTACAGAAGGTATATTAAAGTACAAAAGATACTATGAAAGAAAATACGGCAGGTTCTAATATCAGTATTGGCGTATTTGATTCGGGTATAGGGGGACTTACAGTAGTGAAGAAATTGCGTGAGAAGCTCCCTTATGTGAATATTGTGTATCTCGGAGATACAGCAAGGGTTCCTTATGGAACAAAATCAGAAGAGACTATTATAAGATTTGCCACAGAGGATACGGCCTTTCTTATTGAAAAAGAGGTTGATTTAATCGTAGTAGCATGCAACACAGCATCAAGTGTCGCACTAACTCACCTAAGAAAGGCGTTTAAAGACTATCCCATCTTCGGGGTGGTTGAACCTGGTGTGAAAATGGCAATCCACGCAACTCAATCAAATAGTATTGGCGTAATAGGAACAATAGCCACCATAAAAAGCCATTCACACAAAAAGTTTCTTGAAAGAGAAGGAATAACAAACATCTTTGAAAAAGCCTGCCCACTCTTTGTTCCCCTGGCAGAAGAGGGATTATCAGAAGGTGAAATTCCAGAACTTGTTGCAAGACACTATTTAGAAGATATTAAAGATCATATTGATACACTCATTCTCGGCTGCACTCATTATCCAATTCTCATAAAAACTATAAAAAAGGTTGTGGGTGAGAAGGTAAAACTCATAGACCCTTCAAGCGCATTAGCAGCAAAGGTCTCTGACTTTCTGATGTCTAAAAATATACAACCAGTAGAAGGTAATGGTAAACTTGATCTTTACCTAACAGATATACCACCCCATTATCACTCTTTATTAAACTTATTCCTTGGGTTTGAACCCGACACCATAGAAAAGGTTAATCTTTCAGAAATTTCATCATGCTAAAACGCATCCTCAAAAAAACTATTATTCTATACATCGCTTTCATGTTAATTTTAATAATATCCGTAGCACTTCTTGAGACTACACTGCCCCCTGCATATTTAATTGAAAACTACACGCCCCCAAATGCAACAGAAATCTTGGATAGAAACGGTAAAAGACTGTACACATATTTTCTTCAGATAAGAGAAACGGCTCAAAGTAAAGAAATACCTTCATTTGTTAAAAATGCGTTTGTATCTGTAGAGGATAAGAGGTTTTATGAGCACTCTGGAATAGACCTAAAAAGGGTTATAAAAGCCATTATTGTTGACATTATAACAATGAAACCACATCAAGGTGGTTCAACTATCACACAGCAACTTGCAAGAAATGTTTTCCTATCATTTAGAAGAAGTATCATAAGGAAAGCAAGAGAGATGCTCCTTGCTATAAAGATTGAGAGATACTTTTCAAAAGATGAGATTTTAACCTTATACCTTAATCAGATTTATTTTGGTGATGGTATTTACGGTATAAAGACAGCAGCACGATACTTCTTTGATAAGGACTTAAAAGACATCACTTTAAAAGAGGCAGCCACACTCGCTGCGATTGTTAGGTCTCCTGTGTTTTATTCCCCAATAAAATACAGGGAGAGGAACCAGAAAAGGGCTAACCTTATATTAAAGGTTATGTACGATGAAGGAGTAATTACAAAGGAAGAGTATGAAACCGCTATTAAAGAAGAGATTCATATTAAAAAACCAGAAGATAAAGAACAAGAGCATTTTGGTGGTTATATACTGGAAATGATAAGGAACTATATTCTATCAAGGTATGGTGAGGATTTTTTGTTCAAAGGTGGTGGAAAGGTATATACAACAATTGATTTTAATTTGCAAAAATTGGCAGATAAAGTAGTTGATAGTATGTTAACTGAGATTGAAAAGGAGAAAAACATACATCCTACAAGAGAGGAGTATCTACAAGATACCACAAAAGACAAAAAGCCATACTACTTGCAGGGTGCGCTCCTTGCCTTAAATCCAGAAGATGGTGCAATCTTAGCCCTCACAGGAGGAAGGAATTTCAAAGAAAGCCCATTTAATAGAATACTTCAGGCAAAAAGGCAACCAGGCTCTGCATTTAAACCATTTGTGTATCTTGCGGCAATTGATAATGGATTTTATCCAACAGACAAGATTATGGATATTCCCATAGTTCTTAAAGGTCAGGGCCCTGGTGGTGAGGATTGGAAGCCAGACAACTATGACCACAAATATCTTGGCAGAATTACACTAAGAGATGCTTTAGCCCTTTCAAGAAACCTTGCAACAGTTAATCTTATCTTAAAAATAGGCCCTGACGCAGCTTTGATGTATGCAAAGAGAATGGGTATAAGAACATACCTCCCTCCATACCCATCCATAGCCCTTGGTGGAATAGCACTTACTCCCATGGAACTTATTGCAGCCTATGCACCCTTCCAAAACGGTGGATATAGGATAAGACCATACTTTATAAAAAAGATTGAGGATAGAAATGGCGTTGTATTGGAGGAGGCACATCCTGTAAAGGTAAAAGTTATAGACAATGCAACATCTTACATAATGAATTATATGCTAAGAACAGTTGTAAATCATGGAACTGGAATAAATATAAGAAGGAAGTTTAAGTTTAATCTTCCATGTGGTGGAAAAACAGGTACAACAAACGAATACAGAGACAACTGGTTTATAGGTTTTACCTCGAATCTTCTTACTGGAGTATGGGTTGGTTTTGATTCTCTGAGGACCATTTATAAAGGAGCAACAGGTGCAGGGAACGCACTTCCTATTTGGGCTGTTTTCAATAAAACCGCCTATGATTCTGGCTATGTTGAGCCAGCCACAGACTTTCCTGTTCCAGATAATATAGTAATCGCAAATGTTTGCCTTCAATCAGGCCTACTTGCAACAGAATACTGCCCGCGGACAGATGAAGTTCCCTTTAGAGAAGGAGATGAACCCACAACATATTGCAACATACACGGGCCTATGAAAAAAGTAAACACATTCCATCAAATGGAACTTGAGTTTATCAAAACACACCGATAATGCTCCTTTGCCTTTTATTTATCTCATTCTGGGGAGCATCATTTTCAGACAATACTGGATATAGGCCAGGAGTTGGGACAGAACACATCTTTCCTGACATAAGCGAAAACACAAAGAATGTTCAGTTTGGCATTAGGAATTTTTATGGAATAAGAGGGACATTTCTTTCTGCCATTTCTTACAACCAGCCACAATTTTCTGTGGAAGCCTCTTTTTTAAGCCTCTCATCTTATTACAGAAGAATTGGCATTTCCTTCTCATTAAGACATGAAATAAATAATATTTTCAAAACTGGCGTATCTTTTAGTCTAAACAGAGAACTTTTGCCTTACAACGAAAATAGAATAACCTTTGGCATATCTTCTGGGATAAACTTATTGCCCCATGTAAACATACATGCAGGCATATACGACGTACCAGAGGAAACACGCATTCCTTTACTCGTAAATATTCAAACAGAAAGAGGTACAACAGGTATAATAATAGAGGGTGAAAGTGGCCTACCCTTAAAACTCCTTCTATTTCAGAGATTTAAAATATCAAAAAAACTCTCCACATACCTCGCCTTTTCCACAGCACCAAATAAAATGGTCATAGGGTTAGATATTTCTAAAGGGAAGGTACTATTTGACGTATTTTCCGAAATACATGATGTTCTCGGAGAATCAGGCGGCATGGTTGTTGAATATACACCCTTCAAATTGTATAATTAAAGACCAAAAAAGGAGGATATGCGTTTGAATAGTCTTAAGTGGCGTGCTCTTATCACAATCATCATTGTCTTAGCAGCACTTTGGAGTCTTTGGCCTACATACAAGTATTATACAATGCCAGAAGATGTAAAGAAGGTCATGCAGCCTGCAGCACTTAACAAACTGCATAAAAAGGCCTTAAATCTTGGTCTTGACCTTCAAGGTGGAATGTATCTTCTACTTGAAGTAGACAAGTCAAAACTACCAGAAAAACAGTGGAAAGGAGCAGTTGACAGAGCCATTGAAATTATAAGGAACAGAGTTGACCAATGGGGCGTATTTGAGCCATCAATTCAGAAGGTTGGAGCCTTCAGGATACTTATACAACTACCTGGTATTATGGATAGAAAGAGTGCCAAGGAACTTATAGGTAGAACCGCTCTTTTGGAATTTCATATTGTAGCAGATGACAAAATAGCAAATAGTATTGTTGAAAAGATTGATAAGGCCCTGCAACGTGAAGAAGGAGATACCACCTCTACCATTGGTCCATTTTTATCAATCTTAGAGAATGCAGGGGCAGGGTCATTTTATGTGGATGAAAATGACTGGGCAAAGGCGGACTCTATTATAAACTCCGATATAGCAAAAAAAATCCTTGGAAACAGATATAAATTTTATTGGGGCAGAGTTAAGTATACAGAAGATGGTACCAAGATAAGACCATTATTCTTATTAGATGCAAAACCAGAACTCACAGGTGCTGACCTTAAAACAGCAAGACATACAATTGGTTCACCAGGTACACAGATAGCAGGTCAGCCCATAGTGGAACTCATGTTTAATAGAAAAGGGGCGCGCAAATTTTCTTATATTACTGGAAAAAATGTAGGAAAAAGACTTGCTATTGTTCTTGACAGTGTGGTACAAACAGCCCCTGTTATTAGGGAAAGGATACCCGGTGGAAGTGCTGTAATAGAGGGCATTCCAACTATAGAAGAGGCAAAAGAAATTGCCGTAGTACTAAGAGCGGGTGCATTACCAGCACCGGTTAAGATCATTGAAGAGCGTTCTGTAGGACCTCTTCTTGGCAAAGATTCAATACACAAAGGACTTGCATCGCTTATAATTGGGTTTATTCTCGTAGTTTTATTTATGATTTTCTACTACAATGTATCAGGTCTCATTGCGGACTTGGCATTATTCTTAAACCTACTATTTATTTTCTCGTTTTTAGTTGCATTCCATGCCACATTAACGCTCCCAGGACTTGCTGGTATCATTTTAACAGTTGGTATGTCAGTGGACGCGAATGTACTCATCTTTGAAAGGATAAGAGAAGAACTAAGAGAAGGTAAAAGTCCTAAGAATGCTATAGAAGCAGGTTATCATAGGGCAACACTTACAATCTTTGATGCTAATGCCACTACCATAATAGCAGCACTCGTTCTATTAAAATTTGGTACAGGCCCTATAAGGGGGTTTGGAACAACACTCACCATAGGTATTCTCGTGAGTTTCTTTACAGCAGTATTTGTAACAAAGATCATATTTGATTACCTTTACAAGGTCAAAAACATTAAAACATTGAGAATTTAGGAGGCAATAAATGGTTACATTCTTTAAAAACCCTCAGTATGACTTTATTGGAAAAAGAAAGATCGCCTATGGTATATCTCTCTTCTTTATTCTTCTTGGAATAATAAGTATTATCGCCCATGGTGGATTAAAATACGGTGTAGATTTTACAGGTGGTAACCTCGTTCAAATCAAGTTGGAAAAACCATATGATGTCGGCAAACTAAGGGGCATACTCTTAAATGATGCAAAGTTGAAAAGCGTTGAAATTCAGACCTTTGGCAATCCGTCAACCTTTCTTTTAAAGTACAAAGAAAACTATGATGCAGACAAACTTGCAAAACTCATAGAAAATAAAATAGGTCAAAAGGTAATGGTGGAAAGGAATGAAACTGTAGGACCAAGGGTAGGTAAGGAACTTCAGGTAAAGGCACTTGAGGCTCTCCTGATAGGTCTATTCTTGATGTTGATATATATATGGATCAGGTTTGACTTCACATTTGGCGTAGGGTCTATAATTGCCTTGTTTCATGATGTATTTATCACCATAGGGATTTTATCTCTTTTAAATAGAGAGTTTACTATACAAATTATTGCAGCACTTTTAACTATAGTTGGTTATTCAATCAATGACTCTATTGTGGTATCAGATAAAATAAGGGAAGAACTGAAGAAATATTCACAAGGAGTATCTATTAAGAAATTGATCGGGATATTTAACTCTTCTATTAATGCCACCTTATCCAGGACAATAATAACATCTCTTACCACTTTAATTGTCCTTATTGCAATTCTTCTATTTGCCGGGCCTGTAATATTTGACTTTGCATTAGCCTTAACTATAGGAGTTATAGTTGGAACATACTCTTCAATATTTGTGGTAGCAGCTCTCGTGGTAGAATGGAGAACAAGAAAGGCGAGAAAAGCGCAAACAGCAAAATCTTGATATTTGGTATAACCGGGAATCCGCGTAAGGCTGCAATAAAAGATGTTTTAAACGCACTTTTTTATGCTGTTGACAAAAACGATATCTTTGTAGACAAACATCTTAAAGGTCTTGTAAATAATGTAAAATTTCTGGAAGAATCTGAATTAGGTAAATACTCGGATATAATCATAACACTTGGAGGGGATGGGACCCTATTGAGGGCAGCGAGATTTGCTGAAAACACGCCACTCTTAGGCATAAATATCGGTGGAATGGGTTTTTTAACACAGATTGAACCAAAGGATATTGAAGATGCAATAGAAAAACTTAAGAAGGGTCAGTACAGTATCAGCGAGAGGTTTGTTCTAAGCGTGAAAAATGGTGAGCACACATATACAGCATTAAACGATATAACCATGAGGGCAAAAAGACCATGGAGAATGATGGAGATAAGTATATGTGTGGACAATGTACTTTTATCAAAGTTCAAGGCAGATGGCATAATCGTCTCAACACCAACGGGTTCTACTGCATATAATCTTTCTGCAGGTGGACCAATCACGCACCCAGAAGAAAAACTTATGATACTAACCCCTATATGTGCACATAAATTGACCTTAAGACCTATCGTCCTTCCACACTGGATGAAAGTCCAAATAAAGGGGCAAACAAAGGGTGCTGGCATTACCGTTTCATTTGATGGACAGTTAAATCTTGATGTAGCATCCCGGGAGGTGTTTACCATAGAAGGGAGTGAAAAAACCGTAAAACTTATAGAATTTGAAGACTATAAAAGATTTTTCAAACTCATAAGCAAAAAACTTTCCTGGGGATGAAACTCTCTGAAATCTATTTCAAAAATTTCCTTTTGCTTGGAAATGGTAAGTTAAATTTTAAAAAAGGATTTAATGCTATCACGGGTGAAACAGGTGCAGGAAAATCCATGCTCATTGGCATTATAAATCTCTTAAGGGGCGAACATATACAATGGGATAGATTCAATACCAAAGAAAATGTTGAAATAAGCGGTATTTTTGAGAAAGACAATAAAGAAGAGATAATCGTAAAGAGATTAATTGTTCCAAAGAGTAAGAGAAGCAGATTTTTAATTAACGATTCACCAGTTGTAAGGGAAACTGTTATAAAAGAGATAGGTAGTTTCATAGAAATATCTTCACAGCATGAGCAGTCTTCACTCTTAAATGAGGCAAGTCACATAGACTACTATGATATACTCGCAGGGCTTTTGAATGAAAGAAAAGCATATCAAAGGGTCTATAAAAATTTTATACAATTAAAAAAAGAACTTGAAATAGAACAAAAAAGGCTGCAAGAACTTATAGAGAGAAAAAACTACCTACAATTTAAATTGAAGGAACTTGAGAAACTCAATACCTATGAGGGGGAAGAGAGGGAACTTGAGGATACTATATTTAGACTTGAGCATCTTGAAAGCCTTAAAATGGCATTTGAAGATGGTATAATGACTTTTTATGAAGGGGAAGGGAGCGTATATGAAAAGACATCTTCTTTTATAAGGGCGTATTCTGACATGCTTGAAAAAGACGCAGAGGGGAAAAAACTACTCCCAATCTTGGATAATATACTTGTATCATCAGAAGAGATTTTCACACGATTGCAAGAGGGCTTGTCTTTGCTTGAACTTGACCCAAAAGACCTTGAGAATAAAAGGGAAAGGCTATTTAAGATAAAAGAGATTATGTTGAGGTATGGCCTTCCATCAACCAGTAAAATCCTTGAAGAGATACAACACATAAAGGAACAATTGTCCAATTTAAAAATAAAAGAGGATGACATTGCGCATAAAAAGAAAGAACTCGAAGATTGCTATAAAGAACTAAAAGAAAAAGGTAATATGCTTAGCAAGAAAAGACTTGCCGCAAAACATCATATAGAGAAAAAGATAATAAATGAATTGAAAAAACTTGGATTTAAGCATGTTCAGTTTAGTGTCATGCAAAGTGTATCAGAATTGGGTGAAAAGGGAAAGGATAGAATACATTTTTATTTTTCTACAACAGACGCACCTCCTGCACCTATAAAAAAAATAGCATCAGGGGGAGAACTTTCACGCATTCTCCTTGCATTGAAAACACTCTCCTTAGGAAATGAAAGTGAAAAAGTCCTCATATTTGATGAAATTGATACAGGGATAGGCGGGAAAACAGCAAGGGTGGTGGGGAAAAACCTTAAAGAACTCTCTAAATACAATCAGGTTATTGTCATTACGCATCTTCCTCAAATTGCATCCCTTGCAGATGCCCATTTCTTAGTAAAAAGAGAGGATGAAGAAAAAACCCGAATAAAAATAAAAGAACTTAAGGAGAAAGAGCGTATTTTAGAGATTGCAAGGATGTTATCCGGCGATAGGATAACAGATAGTGCACTCAATCATGCAAAAACGCTAATGGAGGATAAGGAAGATGGATAAAATTATAGAAACAACCATCAATGCAATACTTGAAAAAAAAGGTGAAGATGTGGTATTACTTGACTTCAGAGAGATGCAACGGCATTTTGTGGACTTTTTTGTTATAGCCACATGCGAAAATTTTGACCATATGGAAGCAGTATCCCAAAATATTCAGGAAAAACTTGACGAGATGAGTATTTTGCCACATCATATAGAACGTAAAAGAGGTGGTAAATGGTATCTTATGGATTTTGGATATTTTATTGTCCATCTCTTTACAAAAGAAGGCAGAGAGTTTTATGCCTTAGAAACCCTCTGGGGTGGAGCAAAAAGGAGAGTGTTTAAAGATGGCGAAGATACCTCGAAATCTTAAACATTATCTTGAAAACATCGTTAAGGAAACATTAAAAACAGCATTTAATATAGATACAGAGGTAATTTTTGAAGAAACACCAAAACCAGAATTTGGAGATTACTCATCCAATTTTCTTTTTAGACTAAAAAAAGAACTCCCTCAGCCAATACAAACCGTGGGGGATATAATCACCCTTGAAGTTTTAAAAAAACTTCAACATATAGCCGATGAAGTGAGTACACAAACTGGTTTCCTCAATATAAAACTCTCTAACAAGACCCTACACAACATTCTTCTGGAAATAAACAACAATCCTGATGAATACGGAAAAACCAACGTAGGAAATGGAAAATACATAAACCTTGAGTTTGTATCAGCCAATCCCACAGGCCCCTTAAACATCGTAAGTGCACGTGCTGCATCCATAGGCGACTCATTAAAAAGGATAATGAATTATGCAGGATATAAGGCAGAAAGCGAGTTCTATTCCAACAACGCAGGACAGCAGGTAAAACACCTTGTAGATTCTGTTAAATGGTGGATAAAAAAACTACAAGGCATCAATGAGGTATTCCCACCAGATGGATACAGGGGAGAATACTTAAAAGACATAGCAAAGATGGTAATAGAAAAAGGTATTGAGGAAGAGAAACTCCCTAAATTTATAACAGATACGATACTCAATGAGCAATTAGAGACATTAAAAGCGTTTGATGTTCATTATGACCATGTAACAGGGGAGGATTTTATAAGAGAGAGCAAATTCCCAGGGCTTGTGCTAAGAGTCCTTAAGGATGAAAAGTTTCTCTTTTTTGAGGATGGGGCTACCTTTTTCAGGTCCACTGACTTTGGTGATACCGAACCGAGAGTTATCATACGAAGGGATGGAACAGGAACCTATTTCTTCTACGACCTCGCATATCACCTTTATAAATTGCACCGCGGTTATGACGAACTTATTGATATACTTGGGCCAGACCATCACGGATACATTAAGAGAATGGAAGCAGGACTTTCTGCTCTGGGTTATCCTGGAAAATTAAAGATTATTATTGCTCAGCAGGTTAGCCTTCTTAAAAATGGTGAGAAAATAAAAATGTCTAAACGCAGGGGTGAGTATTACACCTTAAGGGAACTTCTACGAGAAGTAAAAAAGGATGCTGCAAGGTTTTTCTTCCTTATGAGAACCAGGGATGCACATCTTGATTTTGACATAGACCTTGCAAAAAAGATAGGAAAAGAAAACCCTGTTTATTATGTGCAGTACATGCATGCAAGGAGTAATTCCCTTCTAAAGCATGGGAGAGAGCACTCCATCATCCCTAAATGCAATAATCTTAGACTACTAAGATTGCCTGAAGAACGCCTTCTCATGAGAAGACTCATGTACTTTCCTGATACTGTAGAAAGGGCTGCCCAAAGGATGGAGCCACATGAGATACCAAGATACCTCATCAAACTTGCTGATATATTCCATAACTATTACCAGAAAAACCGCATAATAGATCCCAAAAAACCAGAACTTTCAGGTGCAAGGCTATACCTTGTGCTTGCTGTTAAAAATGTAGTGAAAAAAGCCCTCTATCTCATAGGGGTAAATGCACCAGAAGAGATGTGAAAATGAGTGATTTAACACTTAGACCATTTAAAATAACAAGGAATTTTATGAAGAACGCAGAGGGCTCATGCCTCGTGGAAATGGGCAACACAAAGGTTATATGCTCTGCAAGTGTAAGCGAGCAAGTGCCCCACTGGATGAAAAATGCTGGCATGGGCTGGGTCACCGCTGAATACGCAATGCTTCCACGTTCAACCCATGAAAGAAAGCCCAGAGAATCCCGACTCGGAAGGCTTGATTCAAGATCTGTTGAAATATCAAGAATAATAGGACGTGCATTAAGAGGTGTTATTGACTTACGTAAACTTGACGGTTTTACTATTGTCATTGATTGCGATGTCCTTCAGGCAGATGGTGGAACAAGAACCGCATCTATTAATGGAGGCTTTTCAGCCCTCTACGACGCTATAACCTTTCTACTTGAAAAGAAACTCATAAAAGAGAACCCTATCAAAGAATTTATTGGCGCTGTTTCAGTAGGTAAAGTGGGGAGAAAATTTGTCGTTGACCTTTGCTATGAAGAGGACTCTCGTGCAGATGTAGACTTAAATGTAACAATGAGTGAATCGGGTAAAATCATTGATATACAAGGAACAGGTGAGAGAAGTGGGTTTAAAATAGAAGAACTCAATCAGATGCTTTCACTTGCTGAAAAAGCAATTAAAGAAATTATAGCATATCAGAAAAAAAATCTTTTAGGAGACCATTTAAACAGAATGATGAAAAGATAAAAGGAGGTATTGGATGAAGATTTTTATAGATACAGCAAATCTTGAAGATATTAGGGAAATTGCAAAATGGGGCATCTTAGAAGGGGCAACCACAAATCCAACACTTCTGTCAAGAGAAGGCAAAGACCCTGAAAAGGTATTAAAAGAGATATGTGAACTTGTGCCAGGACCTGTATCTGCTGAGGTTACATCCGAGGTAGCAGAAGACATGGTGAAAGAGGCACAAAAACTTGCAAAAATCCACAAAAACATTGTAATAAAAATACCTTTTACCGTAGAGGGATTGAAGGCAGTAAGAGCTCTTAAGGAAGAAGGTATAAAAACCAATGTAACTCTTGTTTTCACCCCGGTGCAGGCACTTCTTGCAGCAAAGGCAGGAGCAAGTTTCGTATCACCCTTTGTTGGAAGATTAGATGATATACAGGCTAATGGGATGGAAATGGTAGAGGATATAATAACCATTTTTGAAAACTACGACATCCAAACAGAAGTGATAGTTGCATCAATAAGGCATCCCATGCATGTTCTTGAGGCAGCATTAGTGGGAGCACATATAGCAACAATACCACCAAAGGTGATTCGCCAGATGGTAAAGCACCCACTTACCGATATAGGTATTCAAAGGTTCCTTGAGGATTGGAAAAAACTAAATAAAAAAGGATGAACGTCAACAAGTTTAATCTATTACTACTTGGTATCTTTACCCTTTTTACAGGTTGTAATAGGAAACATCCGTCCAAAAATATATCACTTATAGATACACTCTATGCAAAAGAACATGACCTTTCCTCTTCAAGACGCACGGCTATTGTTGAAGCAACAGAAAAAGTAAGCAAAGCCGTGGTCTCAATTACCTCTCAAAGCACTCAAATTGTGGCAGAATCCCCATTTTTCAACGACCCATTCTTTGATTTTTGGCGGGGTTTTTTCCCGCCTTCATACAGGAAAGAACAAATAAAATCTCTTGGCTCTGGGGTTATCGTTTCGCCAGATGGGTACATAATCACCAACCAGCATGTTGTAAACGGAGGCGATAAGATAACAGTGACATTGGAAGATGGTAGAACATTTAAAGCAAAGATTGTGGGGCAGGATGAAAGATTGGATCTTGCACTTTTAAAGATAGATGCACAAGACCTTCCATTTGCAAGGTTTTTTAACTCTGACAGTCTGTATATTGGCGAATGGGCAATAGCCATCGGTAATCCCTTTGGCTTTCTTCTTGAAGATCTATCACCCACAGTAACGCAGGGAGTTGTATCGGCATTGCATAGAACAATTAGAGGTAAAAATTCAGAACACGAATACAGAGACATGATTCAGACTGATGCATCAATTAATCCAGGCAATTCAGGAGGGCCACTTGTAAATGCATTAGGACTGGTAATAGGGATCAACACCTTTATAATATCAAAGTCAGGAGGCAATGAGGGTATTGGCTTTGCAATCCCTTCAAATACGGTAGTTAAAGTAATAAAAGAATTAAAAGAGTACCATAAGGTAAGGCGTGCTTTCTGGGGATTTTCAGCACAAAACCTCACACCCTCCCTCAAAAAAGCGCTCTCTTATAAAAAAGTTGGTGGCATACTTGTTAATAATGTGTTTTTCAAGGACACAAAATTAAAAGAAGGAGATGTTATAACGCATATCAATGGTCGGAGGATATTCAATACCGGAGACTTAGAAGATATCACTTACGCTTTATTACCCAAAGAGGTGCTTAAAATAAGATATATAAGAGCAGGACATATAGGAACGGCTACAATCAGAGCACGAGAATTAAGGTATAACGAGGTTAATATTGAAAAACTACGCATTAAATGCACCAGATTAACACAAGAACTTGCGGCATTCTTAAAAATACCATATTCAAATGGCATTCTGATTACAGAAGTAGACCCTTCTGGCTATGGCATGCAGTTTGGGCTTCAAAAAAACGATATTATATTCCAAATAAACAATAAAAAAATACAAAACCCTGATGACTTGAATAGAGAACTTAAAAAACCCGGGAGAAAAATATTGTTTGTAGACAGGGGTGGAGAGAAGTTCACACTGAGTTTTGTGGTATACTAAATGGATAGAGAAACGAAGGTAGGACTTACTCTTATAACGCTTTTTGCCATCTTCATATTTGGCTATTTGTGGCTAACAAATTTCAAAATAAGAGCAAAAAGACACTACTATTTCATAAAATTCAAAGAGGTTGGCTGGATAAAAAAAGGTGACCCTGTCACCGTATTAGGCGTTCCCAATGGAAAGGTGGAGGATGTTAAACTCTATCCAGATAGCGTTATTGTAAAGATTTCAATAAACGACTTAAGACTAACAAAAGGAACCATAGCCTACATAGAATCACAAGGCATCATTGGGCAGATGCGCATTTCACTTAAACTGGGAAAAGGCAAGCCCCTTGAGGATAAGAGCACTATTTTGGGCATAAAGCGAAAAGACCTTGCAGACATCATCGCATTCTTAGGTGATGCATCAGACAGCATTATGCATATTATCCATAATCTCAATATCGGAATAAAAAAAATGGATACAACCCTTACATCAACAAAATACGATATACAAACATTTTTAATGCGTACATCCTCCCATCTTGACACCCTCAAAGCGCTTCTTTCATCAGAAAAAACAAACCTTGATACAACCCACAAGATGCTAAACAAACTACTTGCAGATTATGATACCGTTGCAATAATACTCAAACTCAGCAACGGAAGCCTCATAAAATTTATACAGGAAGATTCACTTTACAGGCACATGGATTCAACAATCAATGTACTTAATGGCCTATTAAAGGACTTAAAAGAACATCCAGAAAAATATCTTAAAATTTCTGTATTCTAATGGCAAAAACAAAAACTGTTTTCATTTGTGAAAACTGTGGTTATGAGAGCCCACGATGGCTTGGAAGATGTCCTTCATGCGGTGCATGGAACTCTTTTAAAGAAGTTAAAATAGAGGATAGAAAATCATGGATTGAACACGATGAGCACCTGCCCTCCCCTACCCCACTCAAGGATATACAGAATACATATAAGGTTAAAATCCCAACAAACATAGAGGAATTAGACCGCGTTCTTGGTGGTGGCCTTACAAAATCATCATACACATTAATTGCTGGAGAGCCTGGAATAGGCAAATCCACTTTAATCCTTCAGATGGCATTTAACCTTGCAAAACAAGGCACGGTTTTATATGTATCAGGCGAGGAATCGAAAGAGCAAATAAAATCGCGTGCAGAGAGAATTGGCTATATACCGTCCAATGTATTTGTTCTTTCTGCACTATCTCTTGAACAGATCACAAAAATTGCACTTGAAAACAAGGCAGATTTCCTTATAATAGACTCCATCCAGACCATTTATTCAGAGAAATTAGAACAGGCACCACAAAGCGTGGCACAACTTAGGGAATGTGGAGGCGAGCTCTTAAGGTTCACCAAAAAAACAGGCATAACCACACTTATCATAGGACATATAACAAAAGTGGGTGATATTGCAGGGCCTAAAATACTTGAACACATGGTTGATGTGGTTCTTTTACTTGAGGGCGATAAAAACACAGGTTTCCGCATATTAAGAGCACAGAAAAACAGGTTTGGACCTACCGATGAGGTTGGGTTATTTGAAATGACCCCAAAAGGCCTTGTTCCCGTCTCACCACACACACTTTTAGAACTCCATAAACACAACCTTCCCATAGGAAGCACTATATGTCCTGTACTTGAGGGCACAAGGGTCTTTTTAGTGGAAATCCAAGCACTTTTGACCCCTACACCATTTTCAATGCCCATAAGAAATGTAAGTGGTTATGATATAAAAAGGCTACAGATACTCCTCGCTGTTATAGAAAACAATCTTTCATTACATCTAAGAGGCATGGATACATTTATAAATATAACAGGAGGATTAAAGATAAAGGATACATCAACTGACCTTGCCGTCATAGGTGCGATACTCTCATCTTTTCGTAAAAAACAGCCTTTTTCAAGAATAGGACTTTTAGGCGAGGTGGGTCTTTCAGGAGAGATTAGAAAGGTGAAAAAAATTGAAAAAAGATTAGAAGAACTAAAAAGGTTTGGCTTTAAGGGTGCTATTGTTCCAGATATCCGACTTGATGTAGATGGATTAGAACTCTATCCAACAAAGAATATAAGGGAGGTTTATGAACAATGGTTCTAAGTAATATAATGAAAGTACTTTTTCTTGTGGTTTTTACTCTCGCTTCATTTGAGTTTGCAAGGTATTATAAAAAGCCTACACTACCTTATGTTGGCGTAGCCATCTTATTGAGTATTATTGCGTTTTTAATTGAACGTCTTATAAAAAAGAAGAAACTTAAAGACCTTCTCATTGCATTCTTAGGTATCACCATAGGGCTTACAACAGGAGCCATTGTAGGCATACTACTTTCTCTCATTCCAACATTTAAGCCAATATTGCCCCTTGTGTATATAGCATCAATACTATTCTTCACATACATATCCTTTGTCCTCATTCTCTCCAAGAAGGATGAACTCTTTGAAGATCTCACATCAACACAAAAGCATAAGAGTACATCACACAAAAAACAGTATTATACAAAACATATCCCTTTGAAAATAGTGGATACAAGTGCAATAATTGACGGAAGGATTCTTGAGGCGGCAAAGATAGGCTTTATTGAAGGCACACTAATAATTCCAAAATTCGTTTTGCGAGAACTACAAAATATTGCAGACTCCAAGGAACACGATAGGAGATTAAAAGGAAGACACGGTCTTGAAATCATAAAGAAACTTAAGGAATTGAAAGAACCAGAGATATGGTTCCCAGACGATGATTTTCCACACATAAAAGAAGTAGACCAAAAACTCATTGAACTTGCAAAAAGGAAGCATGCTAAACTCATTACAACAGATTATAATCTTCAAGAACTTGCAGAAATTAGGGGAATTAAGGTTCTAAATATAAATCAACTGGCACTTAGCATAAAGCCACCCCTTCAGGCAGGCGATAACATAAAAATAAAGATAGTAAGAGAAGGAAAAGACAAAGGTCAGGGTATAGGGTATTTAATAGATGGAACAATGGTTGTTGTTGACGATGCAGCATCTTATATAGGAAAAGAAATAGAATGCACTGTGCATTCAATAATTCAACAGGATACAGGCAGAATCGTTTTTGCCCGTATTAAAGGGAGGGAAAAATGAAATTTTATTACGCAAATGAAGATGAGATAAAACAGGGTAAAACAACAGATATATATTTTTTAAGGACAGAGGAGATATTGAGAAAAAATCATGTGAAAAAGCATGTCCTTGCAGAATTCACAGTTCAAACACTTCCAGATAAATACGATTTCGCTGTGTTTTCAGGCCTGTATGAGGTGTTAAACCTTCTTGAAGGTCTTCCTGTCAATGTGTATGCAATGAAAGAGGGAACGATATTTAAGAGCGCAGATATAAACGGCATACCCGTTCCTGTGATGTATATTGAAGGGGATTACAAAGAATTTGCAAAATACGAAACCCCTGCATTGGGCCTTATCTGTCAGGCATCAGGTATTGCTACCAAGTCGGCACGCATTAAAAGGGCAGCAGGAGATCTTATTGTGCTATCATTCGGTATAAGGAGAATGCACCCTGTACTTGCTCCATTTATAGATAGAAACGCATACATAGGAGGATGTGATGGTGTATCAAGTATAAAAGGTGCAGAGGTGATAAAACAAAACCCCAGGGGAACTATGCCACATGCACTTATGCTGACAATGGGTGAAAAAGAGGCATGGATGAGTTATGATGAAATTCTTGATGATAGCCTGCCCAGAATCGCATTGATTGATACCTTCTGTGATGAGAAAACATCTGCCATAAAGGCGGCAGAGGTATTTAAAAAACTTGATGCTGTAAGATTAGATACACCAGGCACAAGGAGAGGTAACTTTGCCAAGATAGTAAGAGAGACAAGATGGGAACTTGATGTGCGTGGATTTAAAGATGTTGGCATCATCGTCTCAGGTGGTCTTGATGAGGAAAGTGTAAAAGAGTTAAAAGAGGCAGGAGCCACTGGGTTTGGCGTTGGAACATCTATATCTAATGCTAAAACCATTGACTTTGCCATGGATATAGTAGAAATAGAACATAGACCCATTGCAAAAAGAGGCAAGTTTTCCAAACGGAAAGAGGTTTATAGATGCACAGATTGTGGTGAATATATTGTCCTTCCTTATGGGGAACACATAAAAGAATGCCCTGTGTGCGGTGGTAAGGTGGAAAAGGTATTACATAAGGTAATGGAAGGCGGAAAGAAACTTTCATACTTTGAAGATAACCCAGAGGAAATTAGAAATTATGTTTTGGAGCAGTTGAAGGTTTATAAAAATACGGAGCATTAAAACATGCAATTAGAAGACTTCCCTAAGGTATCAGAATATATGTCAAAACTACCACCTGTATCACCATCAACCCCTCTAAAAGATGTAGCAAAACATTTCAAAAAGTATAAAATCCCTATAGTGGCTGTCACTGATAACACAAATGTAATCCTTGGTGCCATATACATCTCAACACTCATAAAGCCCTTTATACCCGATTTTATTGACTATATTGACAACTTTGGTTTCATTAGTAATCTCGGCGCACTTGAACACAAGATCTTTTCAGGAGAAATGAGTGCTCTTTTCCTTGCTCAAGATGTAATGGATACGAATTACCCCTCCATAGAAGAAACAGATTCTACAGTAAAGGCACTATTTGCTATGCATAGGGAGAAAGTTACAGGTCTAATCGTGAAAAAAGGGAACCTATATAGGGGTATAATCGTAAGGTGTGATTTATTGGAGTTTCTCTATGGCACTAATAAGTAGTTTTATACTGGTAGCATACATTCTCATTGCATTGGAAAAATGGCATAGAACCACTATTGTATTTTTCTTTGCAGCACTAACAGTGGCTCTTGGACTTCTTACACCAGAGGAGGCATGGCATGCAATTGACTATAATACCATAGGTTTGCTAATTGGTATGATGATAATCGTCAATATCATGAAACAAACAGGCATATTTAAGTATTTAGCATTGAAGGCAGTAAAGGCATCAAAGGGAAATATCTTCTTAATCTTTGTTATGATTACAGGTATTACAGGTGCCCTCTCTGCTTTTTTAGACAATGTAACAATGGTCATACTTATAACACCAATATCCATTTTCATTGCTGAAACAATGGGCATATCACCATTTCCATTTTTTATAGGAGAGATAATAGCATCAAATATGGGTGGTACTGCAACCCTCATAGGAGACCCACCAAATGTAATGATTGGAAGCGCTGCTCATCTTTCCTTTTTTGACTTTTTTGTTCATCTTACACCACTCGTTTTATTGGCCTATGGTGTATTTATACTTTACTTTAAAGTCTTTGAAAGTAAAAAACTCGGCATCTTTGGTACATTTGACATTGACAGATTAAACATTATGCCCGAAAAAGCGCTAAAAAATAAGAAACTCCTTAAAAAATCTCTATTTGTTTTTGCGCTCGTTTTATTGGGTTTCTTCTTCCACCCCTTACTCAAACTCGAGCCATCAGTGGTAGCACTTACAGGAGCAGCATTATTACTTGTTCTATCAAAGCATAATCCTGAGGATGTATTAAAAGAGGTTGAATGGGCAACACTGGTATTTCTTGCGGGATTCTTCATACTGGTTGGGGGACTTGAAAAATTTGGTGTTATTACCTATCTTGCAAAATGGATAGTATCCATCACTTCAAATATAAAAATCCTTGCTATCATTATCCTTATAATATCAGCTTTCGTATCTTCTATATTGGACAACATCCCATTTGTTGCTGCTATGATACCCATTATAGCCACGGTGAATGCAAAACTCGGTATTCATACAAATACACTCTGGTGGGCTCTTTCTCTTGGCGCATGTCTTGGTGGAAATGGGACACTAATCGGTGCTTCTGCAAATGTGGTCGTGGCTAGTATGTCAACAAAGACGGAAACGCCCCTTACCTTTAAAAACTATCTAAGGTACGGACCTTTAGCAACTCTCATATCCATAACACTTTCAGCACTATACATCTGGTTCTTTTTGTAAACATGCCAAAAAATAACGAACACATCATCTATCCTGACACTGCTACAATACTCTCTGGAACATATATTGTTAAAGTTGATTTTTATTCTGATAATGTAAGTAGTTTAATAAGAAGTTAGGTATATGAAAGCCCGCTATGGCGGGATTTTTTAATTTCATCACTTATGCCTTAAAATTATTCTAAAGGAGGTATAAAATGCTGAGAATAGGGGATACAGCACCATCTTTCTGTCTTCTGGATGCAGATGATAGAGAAGTTTGCCTTAAGGACTTTGAAAATAGGTACATTGTTTTATACTTCTATCCAAAAGATAATACTTCCGGCTGTACAAAGGAGGCTATTGGTTTTTCTGATCACATAGAAGAAATAAGAGCACTGGGTGGAGAAGTCATAGGTATATCAAAAGACTCCACAAAGAGCCACAAAAACTTTATAAACAAGCACAACCTTAAAATCATACTACTTTCCGACCCAGAACATAAGGTTATAGAGATGTATGGAGCATGGCAACTCAAGAAAAGATACGGAAGAGAGTATTATGGCATTACAAGAAGCACATTCATCATAGACAAAAAAGGGAAGATCGCTTATGTCTGGCCAAATGTAAAGGTTAAAGGGCATGTTGAGGATGTTATTAACAAACTAAAGGAGATCGTTTCATAAGGCTTTAGTATTGATATAAAGAAGGAGGAAAAAATTGGCAGATATAGGGACGCGTATTGCTGGTATTGAATTTAAAAATCCTGTTCTTACTGCAGCAGGACCACCTGTAAGGGATGCACAATCAATAATAAAATGTGTAGAAAGCGGTGTAGGAGGTATTGTAACTAAAACCATATCAACAAAACCCGCACCTGTTCCGAGACCGAATATGGCTGCCTTAAACAGGGCAAGAATCCTCCAAATGTATAATACAGTTAAAAACGGCAATCAACAATTCTATGTGAAAACCGCTTATAGGATGGACCAGGGATTTATTAACACAGAACTTTGGACTGAACTTTCTCTTGAGCAATGGATAGATAAAGAACTACCCATGTTAAAAGACCTTGGTGTGCCACTTATTGTCTCAGTGGGATATACGCCAGAGGATATGAAAAAAATCGTCCCTTTACTGCGCGAGTTTAATATAGATGCCATTGAATTTTCCACACACTACATAACTCCTGGCATAATTACAGACATTATTAAAACCATCAAAAGCATAATGGACATACCTGTTTTTCCAAAACTCTCTCCACACCATACAGACCTCCTTGTAGAGCAAGCAAAGGAGGCAGAAAAGTCTGGTGCAGATGCAATTGTTGCCATAAATTCCTTTGGACCAACACTTTCCTTTGACATTTATACAAGAAGGCCTTATATGGGTTCTGAATTTGGCTTTGGATGGCTAAGTGGACCACCTATTAAACCTCTTGCAGTTAGGGCTGTTTTTGATATTGCAAGAGCAGTAAATATTCCTGTTATCGGTGTTGGTGGTATATCCACTGGCAAAGATGCAATAGAACACATTATGGCAGGTGCAAGCGCTGTTGGTGTTTGCACACAAGGTATTATTGAAGGGAAAAAGGCATTTGGGAGGATAGCACAGGAGATACAAGATGAATTGGATAAAATGGGCTTTTCTTCCTTAGAGGAAATAAAGGGTCTATACATTAAAGAGATGGGTATGGGTCAAAAAATTAAAACAGAAGGTGGCATAGCAAAACTGATAGAACAAAAATGCACAGGATGTAAATTATGCGAAAGGGTCTGTCAATATGAAGCAATTTCAATGGTAAAAAAAGAAGGCATACGCCACCTTTTTCCTGAGATTAACGAAGAAAAATGTGCAGCATGTGGCCTCTGCGTTTCAATATGCCCCACAGAGGCATTGTATCTTGAATTTTAAGGAGGTATTATATGCATATAATATTGGCATTTTTTATTGCTCTATATCCTCATCTAAAAATTGAGGCATACACTGACAGCACAGGACCATACTTTGTGGTCCATGCGCCACATATTTCTACAGACTTTACCCTGTATGTAACAGATCTATCCTACTCTAAGGATAGCGTGCTTAATGTGTCTTATCCTGATTTTGACCTATGGGATAGAAAAAAGACAGAAGACAGCGTTTTTGTTTTTAGACCAACAAAAAGAAGAACATTTAGAAAAAACACACTGTATGCAATAAGACCCTCTGCCTTTGACCTAAAGGACAAAAATACGCTACTTGGCACATATTACTTTTTTAGATTAAATAAAAAAGGAAAGATCGGCATTGCTCCATACATATTCCCTGTTATGCAACTTCTATCAAAGGATACCTTAGGTATTTTCTTTGAAGGAAACAAGAAATCCTATGCATCAATTACCCTATTTTACAAAAAGGAGAGCCCCAAAACCATAACACATAATAAAAAATGCAGAAGGCATGAGTTCAAAATACCATACCAAAAAGACCTTCTATATTATAGGTTTTCCCTTTATACAAAGTATGATACATTTACATCACATCTTGTGCCTATAAAATACAGAGGGAAAATTGAAACATTTGCCATCTTTGGCGATACAAGAGCAAACTGGGCAATGCCATCAGAACGGGGAAGGACAGATGGGGTAAATGAAGAAGTTATTAACAACATCCTGCGTGCCATATACAAAGACGAACCTGATTTTGTAGAAATAAACGGAGACCTTATTTCAGGGTATACAAACAGTAAAGAAGACGCTTTAATGCAGTATTATGCATTTTTGAAGTCCCTATATCCATATGCATCATCCATCCCATTTCTTTTCACGCCAGGAAACCACGATATGACAGCACCGATGGATGGTGATAGAAGATCTCACAAAGACCCCACACCTCCACAAAGTGCTGAAGACCTATGGAAGAATCTCTTTATGCAACCAGAAAACGGTCCAATAGAACAAAAGGGTATGCCTCCATATAAAGAAAATGTCTATTTTTTGGATGCAGGCAATTGGGGTATATTCTTTTTAAACAGCGATTATAACTATGCAAAGGAAAACAGAAAGAGGATAAGTGGCAATATTACAAGTGAAGAAATGACATGGTTTCTTCAAAAAAGTAGATATTTTAAACATAGCATTGTGATATTTCATGAGCCACTTTATTCAAATACACCCATTAAAGGACACGCCCTTGATTATGATATAGTAAAAAGGGATAGCCTGCTAAATGCATTTTTGAGGTCTGGAGCTTCGCTTATCTTAACGAGCCATGAACACCTCTATGCAAGGAGGAAAATAGCTGATGGAAAGGCACACAAATGGATATATCAGGTAACATTGGGGACAGGTGGTGCACCCATTTACAATGTGCCCAAAGAAAAAAGAACAGGCATTGATGCATTCTCCAAAGAGACAACATACGGGCTAATACATTTAAAAAAGAACAAAGTGATAGGCCTTGTAAAAAACATAAACGGATTTGTGGTTGATAGTTTTAAAATAAATTAAGTAGATGGATTTGCATCAATTAACTGTATAATTTTTTTTGAATAGAACTTATCCTCCCTTAAGGTGAATACAATATCACTCTTTGGGGAGGATTTAAGTATTCTAATTACTTCGCCATTTCCACCATAAATGGCTGTGTGAATATCACCATTTATATCCACATTGAACTTATAAAAATTCTTCTTCAATGTGGTAATCTCACCTGTTCTCCTGGCACCTCTATACAAAAAACTCGGTTTTGTATTACCCATACCAAAGGGCTTAAACAAATCAAAATTATTAAAGAGTTCTTCTCTATTATAGATCTCTGATATATCCACATCAATCTCAATCTCCCTTTCAAGGTCATCTGAGGTTAAAACACTCTTAGCATACTCATTTATTCCCTGTTCAAATATGTCAAGTTTATCAGGCTTAAGGCTCAATCCGGCTGCATATTTATGACCACCAAATGAAAGAAGGTGGTCTTCCTGTGATGATATGGCCTGGAAGATATTAAATGTGGGTATGCTCCTTGCAGAGCCTTTTAAAATCTCACCCTTACGAGTGAGCAAAATAGCCGGGCGATAGAATCTCTCCACGACCCTTGATGCCACTATGCCAACAACACCTTCATGCCAATGTTCATTATAAAGCACATAAACGAGACTGTCCTTCTTTCGCTCTGCCATATTCATTGCCTCTTCAACAATCCTCTGCTCCACCCTCTGTCTTTTCAAATTTAGATTGTTTAACAAAGCGGCATACTGCCTTGCAGAAACACCATCGGTGGCAACAAGTAGCCGGAAAGCCTTTATTGCATCCTCCATTCTTCCTGCTGCATTGAGCCTTGGTGCTAAAATGAAACTAATATGATATGTATCTATTTTGTCCTTTATGCGGGCTATGCTTCGGAGTGCCTTAAGCCCTGCCTTTTTTGTCTGATTAAGAATAGAGAGCCCGGATTTTGTCAATATCCTATTTTCATCAACCAATGGAACAAGGTCTGACACTGTTCCAAGTGCCACAAGATCAAGGTCCCAATAGAGTTCTGTTTTATCCTTCTTCAATTTTTCGTATAAACCCTCAAGTAGTTTAAATGCAACTCCAACACCTGCAAGATTATCGTATGGATAATCGCCCAATCTTGGATTTATTATGGCATAAGATAAAGGAATGTTATCTTTTACCTCATGATGGTCTGTTATTATAACATCCATTTTCAACGAGTTGGCATATTCTATTTCTTTGAAGGATGTAATACCACAATCAACTGTTATAATAAGCGTGGCACCTATACTCGCTGCCTTTTCTATGCCATGTCTTGACACGCCATATCCATCGTCAAACCTATTTGGAACATAGGCAAAAACCTTAAATCCAAGCCTTTTTAAAGCCCTATACATGAGAGCAAGAGAACTTACACCATCCACATCATAATCACCATGTATGAAAACCGTTTCCCTTCTTTTTAAGGCAAGTATTAGCCTATCCACTGCCTTTTCCATATCTTTAAATTCATAGGGTGAATAAAGGGAACCAAGCCGTGGTGAAAGATAAAACTTCGCAACATCAGGACTTATACCACGAGCAGATAAAAGCGATGCTACGATAGGGGATGTCTCATATCTATCCAATGGGAAAACAGGACTCTTTATTCTCCAACGCATATATTTAGTTTACATTCAAACAAAAGGGCATGCAATAAAAAGTCTCAATTAAGTGAAATTAACCATCTTTTAAGAACTGTCCGCAATGCTAAGAATATATAAATCAATAAAAACTTGAATGAACACAAGGAATATGTTATAATGTTAGCATTACGAACAAAGGAGGTGTAATATGATTGAAAGGGAAATAGAGAATGTACTGCGCAGTGTATACTTCAAAATAACCGTAAAAGGAAGAACTGCATTGAACGAGATTAAAATCACTCCACCGCAATTCAGGCTTATGACCCATGTATATTTTAATGGTCCTATGAATCAAACCACCTTGTCAAAGGACCTTTTTCTTGCAAAAAGCACTATTTCTGGCATAGTGGAAAGACTTCGGAAGAGAAGGTTCGTAAAAATGGCAAAGAGGGAAAAAGACTTAAGGAATGAGATTGTTATGCTTACTCCTGCAGGGGAAGAGGTTATTAAAAGGGTGATAGATAAAAGGGTGGATTATATTCACAAACTCCTCTATGATTTTACTGAAGAAGATAAAGAGAAACTCCTTGAACTTTTAATACAAATGGATGAGACATCCAAAAAACTTGAATAATCTGTGAAAAAGACCCAAATAGGTAAAGTACTAAGTGTTGCCATACCTGTGGTTTTGATAATCATTTTCCTTTTTGTAAGTCCAGTAAATATTAACCTGCTTATGTCGGGGTTTTTCTCAAAAACGATAATAAAGGTTATCATTGCAGTAATTTTAGTTCAGGTATTTTCAAAAACCATGAAACTCGCAGGCTATGACAAAAAACTCCATGATGCAATCCGCATGCTCACTAAAAGTAAGAGGCTCGGCACAATAGTGCCATCCATGCTTTTTGGACTCTTACCTATGCCTGCAGGGGCATTAGTGTCTGCTCCATTTGTTGAAAAAGGTGCCTCATATCTTGGTTTATCAAAGGAAAAAACCTTCTTCATCAACTACTGGTTCAGGCACATATGGGAATACTCATGGCCTTTGTACGCAGGTGTAATCTTAGCCTCTGGTATAATGAAGATGTCTATTGCACATTTTGCACTTATTCAATCTCCATTGGTCCTTCTATCCTTTATTGTGGGTGCCGCGGCGCTTCTTATGTGGACAAGAGACCAAAAAGAGAAGGCACATGAAAGTCTCGTGCCATTTAATTGGAAAACCATAACAGAGGTCTTCCTCCCGGTTCTTCTTCTCTTTATACTTGCCCTTGTCTTTGGTATAAATATCAACATCGCCCTCTTAGTTGTTATATTCCTTGTATATCTTATGTCTAAGGTGCATCTTTCAAACTTCTTAATTTCACTAAAGGACTCCATATTCTCTTTCACAACACTCCTCATTATAACGGTACTATTTTTAAAGACCGTTATAGAAAAAACTGGGATATTAACCCCTGTATATAACTCATTGGTAAAAAGTGGCATTCCACCTATTATCGTCGGTACGGGCATAGCATACATATCTGGATTCTTCACAGGCATTACTCAAGCATCTGTGGGCATTAGTTTTCCTGTTTTCCTTTCAGGACTTATTAAAAATCCATATCTTGCCCCACTTCTTTATACAACAGGTTTCATGGGGGTTATGGTATCCCCATTTCATCTCTGCTATCTTACGACAAAGGAATACTTTAATGTATCCTTTAAAGACACTTATCCTATCATCATTCCACCCACAATTATAATGATACTTTCAAGCCTCTTTTACCTTTTAATATAGCATGAAGAACCTTCTTAAGTGGATATTCAAATACAAAACACGCGTTATCATCGGCATTATTATTTTGCTTTTTGTAGACCTATTTCAACTTGTAATTCCACTTGTTTTAAGAAAATTAATCAACCTCTTAGAGAGAGGAAGTGCAACTGGCGCCATTATAGTCAAATTCTCTCTATATATACTCCTGCTTGCCTTACTCACTGCAGTCTTTAGGTTTTTCTGGAGACTGTTCATCGTTGGTAATGCAAGAAAGATTGAAGAGGAACTCAGAAACGCACTGTATAACCATATTACTATGTTATCACCATCATTCTTTACACGGACTGACACAGGCGACATTATGGCTCGCGCCACAAATGACATTGATGCCATAAGAAGGGCAAGCATAATGGGTGTTGTGGGTTCTTTTGATACCTTGTACTATGGTGTATTCAGTATAGTTGCAATGCTTAAACTATCAACAAAACTCGCAATATACATTCTCATTCCTTTACCTTTGCTCGCAATCATCATATTCATCTTCTCAAAACTTATTTACCGATACTTTAGCGAGGTACAGGCAGCATTTTCAAACATTACAGAGAGTGTTAGGGAAAGCGTGGCGGGCATAAGGGTCATAAGGGCATACGCGCAGGAAGATGGAGCAACACGAGAATTCGCTGATATAAATAGAGATTATCTCAATAAAAACATGCGATTGGTCAAGATCTTTGGTGGATTTCAACCTATTATAAACCTTTTTGCAGGCATATCCATGTTTCTTATACTCTACTTAGGCGGTAGAAAAACCATTATAGGCGAGATGAGACTTGGGGACCTTGTTGCTTTCTCAAGTTATATGGGCATGCTCATATGGCCCATGATCGCTATAGGATGGGTAACCAATGTACTCCAAAGAGGTGCAGCATCAATGGAAAGGGTACAAAAATTCCTTGAGGAAAAGCCTGATATTATTGAGCCCACGCATCCAAAAAAGCCTGATATAAAAGGTAATATTGAGATAAAGGATTTATCCTTTGAATATATTAAGGATAAACCAGTTTTAAAGCATATCAATTTAACAGTCAAAGAGGGAGAGCGGATAGGCATACTCGGCAAAACAGGGTGTGGAAAGACCACTCTCATAAAACTTCTATTAAAACTATACAATGTGCCCCCTCATACAATCTTCTATGAGAATATTCCTATTGAGGAGATACACTCAGAGCATTTAAGGAGGTTTATCGGAATTGTGCCTCAGGAAACAGTCCTGTTCACAGAAACTATTAAAAACAACATTTGCTTTGGTCTTAAAGAAGAAGAATGTACCATGGAAAAGGTCATTGAGGCAGCCAGAATTGCAGAAATACACAATGAAATTATGGAATTTCCTTTGGGTTATGACACCGTCATAGGTGAACGCGGCATAACACTCTCAGGGGGGCAAAAACAGAGAATAGGAATTGCAAGGGCTATTATAAAGAGGCCTCACATAATTATTTTTGATGATGCTCTCTCAGCAGTAGACGCAAGAACAGAGAGGAAAATCCTTGACAACCTAAAAGGATTTTTAAAAGGTAGGACATCTATAATAATATCCCAGAGAATAGTAGCACTTAAGGATTCTGATTATATTTATGTAATGCAAGATGGTGAAATCACTGACCAGGGAAGGCATGAAGAACTTATCAAAAAAGCAGGTATTTACAAGACCATATATGAACTTCAAAAGACAACGGAGCAAGTTGAATGAGAAGGCATTTTGATGTATTAGAAGAAAAACGCATAGGTAAGATTAAGGACATAGATATTTTTAGAAAACTCATTGAGTTTTCTAAGCCTTATAAACATATCTTCATATTCTGTGTTTTACTTATATTTGCTACAACATTTTTTCAACTCGGTATGCCATATATAATGAAAGCCGCTATTGACAGAGGACTTATGCCAACTTCAAAAAAACTGATAAAAACAGATGCATTTACACAAAAAATCAGAAAAAAATATCCAAAGGCATTTGTTGGAAACTTTGCTTTACTCCCTGCCCTACCAAGAGCCATAAAAAAGGACATGGAGGTAAAAAAATATTTTAGCCCTGCCTCATACTTTGCCCTTTCAGAAAATGCCAAGGTGGACTCTATTTTAAATATAACCAACCTTTCTCATATAACACAAAACAATATGGTTTTTATTCCACAAAACCAGATGTACAAACTATCTCCACACAATCTTGGGATATTAAGATGGGAACACTACAGGACTCTATTGAAATACTCCCTTATCTATTTAGGCTTTTTACTCTTAAGTTTTATTTTCACCTTTTTGCAGGTGTATTTCTTGCAGTATTTTGGTCAATTGGTCATTTATGACCTTAGAATGGCTATATATAAAAAGATAATGAAACTCCCTATAAGTTATTTTGACAAAAATCCCACTGGTAGAATAGTGACAAGGGCAACAAACGATGTAAATGCTATAAATGAAATGTTCTCCTCTGTACTTGTTTACACAATAAAAGACTTCTTCCTCCTATCCGGCATTCTCATTATAATGTTTAAACTATCTCCTTCCCTCTCTATAAAAATATTGCTTTTGGTACCATTTATCATTGGCCTTTCCTTTGTATTTCAAAAATACGCAAGGAAGGCATATAGAAATGTTAGGATGAAACTTTCAAAACTCAACGCCTTTACACAGGAGAGTGTATCCGGTATTGAAGTTGTTCATATTTTTTATGCAATGAAGAAGATGATAAAGAGGTACAAAAACATAAATCATGAACTCTATAAAGCGAATATAGAACAGATGTATGTCTATGCATTTTTTAGGCCACTTATGGAAATGATGAGGGTAGTTGCTGTTGCCATGATAGTATATTTTGGAGGGAGAGGCATTTTATCCAATTACATAACCTTTGGTACCTTAGTAGCATTTTTATCTTATATTGATATGTTCTTCTCTCCTATTAGAGACCTTGCAGAAAAATACAATATCCTACAATCATCCTTTGCAGCGGGTGAGCGTATAATCTTACTCCTGAATGAGGAAGAAGAAAAGCAGGAGGGCAAAATAGAAAGAGATATTCAAGGTGAAATTGAATTTGATCATGTGTGGTTTTCCTATAACAATGACAGGTGGATTTTAAAAGATGTCTCCTTTAAGGTGGATAAAGGAAAAACAGTTGCCATAGTTGGCCCTACAGGTGCAGGAAAAACATCCACAATAAGCCTCCTTGCAAGATTCTATGATAACCAGAAAGGGAAAATAAAAATAGACGATGAAAGATTAAAGGACTATAATATACAAAAACTACGGAGAGAGATGGCCTTTGTTTTCCAGGATGTTTTTATTTTCAAAAAAGATGTGAAAAAGAACATAGCACTATGGGATGACATTGATGACAAAGAAATAGAAGAGGCTCTAAAAATAACCTATTCAAAGGAATTCGTTGAAAGATTGCCGCAAGGCATTCATACAAAACTTGGAGAGAGGGGAATAACCCTTTCAATGGGACAGAGACAACTTTTATCTTTTGCAAGGGCACTTGTTAGAAAGCCCAAGATACTTGTTCTTGATGAGGCAACAAGCAATATTGATACTTATACTGAACACTTAATTGAAAAGGCTTTGAGGAACCTTATAAAAGACAGAACATCAATTATTATTGCACATAGACTATCAACCATTAAAAACGCTAACAAAATAATGGTCATACTTGAAGGCAAACTGGTTGAGGAAGGGACGCACCAAGAACTGATGAAGAAAAATGGAGTTTATGCAAAACTCTACAAAATACAGTTTGAACTTTCACAAAAAGAGGCTGTTTAAATATAGCCTTTTGCTTTAATTTCCTTTATTTTATCACTAAATAATCTGAGGTCTTCTTTTATGGCATTCTGGGCAAACTCACGCCAATTTGCATTCCTTGCGTGATCAACAGTGGACGGATGATAAGTCACCAAGAGGGGAACATCAAAACGTGAAGTAAGTACCTTACCCCTTATCTCTCTCATTTGAGGTGTATTTTTTAGACCTAATAACCACTTTGCAGCATATCTTCCAAGGGCAAGAAACAACTTGGGTTTTATAATTTCTATTTGAGCCTTAAGATACACTTCACACGCCATTATTTCATCCTCCTTAGGGTCCCTATTATTCGGTGGGCGACATTTAACAACATTGGTAATATAAAAATCTCTATCCCTGTCTATTCCGTACTCCCTTAGTATTTGAGAGAACCTCTCACCCGCTTTGCCGATAAACGGCTTGCCATATATATCCTCATTACCTCCCGGCGCTTCACCTATTACCATTACCCTTGATGTGATATTGCCAAATCCAAATACAACCTGCGTCCTCGTTTTATGCAGTCTGCATCTTTTACACCTTTCTGCTATGGATTTTATTCTATAAAACCTATGAAACGGTGACTCACTTTGGGTGTATATCTCCTCAAGTTCTAAAAAATCAATAAGGGTATTTCTATGTGACAAATCCTAAAACCTCTCTCAATATCAAAGTTGCAACCCTCTCCTTTGGCATGTCATTAAACAATAGCCTTTTTCCACCTTTTGTGAGTATAAAACCCGTTGATTTTCCACTTTCCATTGAGGATATGCGATTGGCAACTATCATATCCAAATGCTTTTCAATGAGTTTTTTCTCTGCCACATGTTCAATATCATCTGAAAGAGCAAAACCAACAAATATTTTGTTCTTTTTAAATTCCTTTAAGGTCTTTAAAATGTCCTCTGTCTTTTCAAGAGATACGTTCAAAAGAGCATGTTCCTCTCTCCTTATTTTCCCTCTTTCTCTTTTTGAAGGCTTAAAGTCCGACACAGCAGCGGCCATAATGAGGATATCTACATCTTCTATCTTATCACAAATAGCGTTTTTCATCTCTTCTGTGGTACTTACATGTATAACCTCGTCTCTCTTATATTCTTCTACCTCTTTTTTCCCAACAATCTGAATAAGATACCCACCATTCCTCTTTATCTCCTTTGCAAGGGCAAGTCCCATTTTTCCACTTGATCTATTGGTCAGCACTCGAACATCATCTAAAGGCTCCTCTGTTCTACCATAGACAAGAAGTATCTTTCTACCCTCTAAGGGAAAGCCTCTATATGCCGCGTGTACATCATCTATAATATACTCAATCTCCTCTAATCTACCTATGCCCTTATCACCACTTAAAAGTTCACCAGAATCAGGCCCTGAAAAATAATACCCTTTGCTTCTTAGGTACTTTACCTTATCCTGCAAAATAGGATTATTCCACATCACATCGTGCATACTTGGTGCAAATAAGACAGGCCCCCTAAAGGATGATATGGTAGTGCTAACTATATCATCAGATATTCCCGATGCGACTTTACCAATTATATTATAGTCCGCGGGAGCGACAAGAAGTACATCCCCCCATTTAGAAAGTTCAATATGCAGAGATGTCTTCTCATGAAAATACGCATTGCCTACTATAGGCTTTTCTCCTGAAAGTAGGGTTATAACTTCCTCTGTTACAAAATGTGTTGCATTCTCGGTAAGAACTACTCTTGTTTCATGCCCCTCTTTTTTTAATGCTCTTATGAGATATGGGATCTTATATGCGGCGATACTACTCGTAATCGCCAGTACTATCTTCATCCTCTATATTTATATCAGTTTTAACTTTTGTCTCTCTTGAACTAAATGTGTATTCAACATTTCCCTTTAAAACCTCTTTAAGTGCCATAATAGTGGGTTTTTCAGGAAGGTGCTTCCCCTCCTCTCTGGCTTTTCTCGCAATAAGTCTTGCCTTCTTGGCAGCAAGCACAATGGCAAAAAATTTATTAGGGTATTTTTTCCATAATTCGTCAAGTGGTATAAATTCTATTTTATCCATCATTCTCCTCCTTTTCTTCAAAATAAAGAAACCTTCCACAGTTCTCACATCTCAAAAATGCCTCCCCCTCCCTTACTTTAAGGGATATTTCAAAGGGTACCGTTGAGTTACAACCTGTACACACATACGCCTCCTCACCCTCCATCCCCAAAATCCTCTTAATTGGGACAAGCACTTTGTTAAAGCCTTTTTTTCTTAACCGTTCATATTTTCTAAGATACGATACCTTTATATTTTCCTCAATTTTTTCCCTCTTTTTAAGTAATGTGGATACCCTCTCTTTAAGTACGCCCTCTTTGTTCCTCGTTTTTTCAAGTTCTTCCACTTTTTCTGATATCTGTTTTTGTATAGCATTCTTTTTTTCAGGAAGTACGCGTTTAAACTCCTCCAACTCTTCATCCACTTCTATTATATCATTCTCTCGTTTTTCTACAACCTTCTTCTGGTTTTCTATCTGCTGAAGCATAGCACGATACTCATCATTGTTCTTTATCTCAAGTAGTTGCTTTTTAAACCTCTCAAGTTTTTCTCGCTCAGCATTGTATTCAGCATTCTTTTCTCTAAGTGAAACTTCTTTTTTCTTAAGTTCTTCATCCAAGCCACTGAATGCCTTTTTAAGACTCTCAATCTCATTATTTATTCTGTTCAGTTTTTCAGGTAAGTCCCTGATTTCTTTTTCAAGGGTATCAATTTTGTTATCAAGTTTTTGAAGTTCTATAAGATGGGCATAATCCTCTGGATATTGCATATATAAATGTTAAAATAAAACCCATGGATGGTCAATTTATACGCAAAATGTTTTGTGTTCTCGAATTTCATTTTATCATATAAAAAAGGAGGAAAAAATAATCACATTATCTTTTATACTATTTAGTCTTTCAGAAACCGTAATTAAGGCGGACTCTTTTTTCTGGAGTATGAATTACGACAGTGCGAAGGTGTACTACACAAAGGCCCTCATTGAAGATTCAACCAGTTATTATGATGTTCATTGGAAACTGGCACGGCTTTATTGCAATATAGGTGATGTATTAAACAAAAAAGACAGTACAGAGAGCATGTATGATATGGCATTAAAACACGCAGATAAGGCCATATCAGAGGATAGCACAAGATATGAAGGGTATGTATGGAAATCTGCTGCTTTGGGTGATAAGGCTCTGTTTCTGGGTGGGAAGAAAAAAATTGAGTATGCATTTCTTGTAAAAGATAATGCTGAAAAAGCACTTAGATTAAACCCTCAATGTGCGCTCTGCTATTTTATACTCGGTGAATACCAAAGAGAAGCAGCCACATTGGGGTCCATTTTACGAAGATTAGCCAAAACACTCTATGGAAAAGTACCAGAAGGCACTTTGGATAGTTCACTCGTTCTATTATCAAAGGCAATAAAACTGGACTCCACTGAGATAAAGTATTATCTTGGCCGTGGAAAGACCTATATGAAAATGAAGGCATACGATCTTGCAAAAAAGGACTTTAATAGAGTGTTATCTTTAAAAGAAAAATACCAGGTGGACAGAAAATACAAAAAAGAGGCAAGGTATTTTCTTAAAAAACTTAAGTAAAGATTATTCTGACAAAAAGCGCATAGATGATGCAAAAATCTGCATTCTTAGAAGATATTGGACTTTTCTCCTCTTTTCTGGCGCATATAATCCCATATCAATCATATAAAAGCCTCTATCAGAAATAAAGGCAATTGTTCTAAATGGGCCTCCAACATACTCTTTTGGGTCCTGCCATGCACCTGTTAATACAAGGGCATTGTATTTTCCCAAAAATTGCAAACTATCTGTTTTTACTGAACTTTTTACCACCTTATCCCCTCCATAGTACAAAGAAGCAATAGAATCCCTTATTTTTATAAGTAAATCCTCATCAAAATACCTTATATCAGGCCTGTGGTAGAAGAACATGAATCTTTCAGGATAATGCTTTGTTATACCAAAAATGTCGTCAAATTTCATTATTGTATCTTTAAGTTTTATGTAAGTCCATCCTGCAGGTACATCAAGGGAAATACCGTATTTTTTGGCAATTTCCTTCTTCATCCAATCATTTTTTCCAGCAAAGTAAACAAGTTTTTTAAGATGCTTCATATAGGCGTTATATAGCATCCTTTTCACCTGGGTAGAGTACTTTTTCATAAAGGCCTCTAAGAGTTCTGGTCCCGGTGCACAAACCCCTATAACAAAATCCCCTTCTGAAAAGGCATTTTCCTTTGAATAAATGCCCGGTCCTTTATCGCCAAAGGCTATTTTGAAAAACGCATAAGATGTAAGTTGAGGCGCTGTCAAAATAAATACAAATGGATAGCCTGCATCAAGTTGAAACTGCTCTGGCGTAAACCCATCAACATCAAAAACAGCATCAGGTATAGGGTCGTAAAAGGTATCATTTAATGCATTCTCAACCAATGGGGCAAAATTTATAGCACTTTCATCAATTATATAGGCTACCTTATCTCTCTTTTTTCTTATTTTGTATTTAGGTCCTTTATTTCCACACCCAGAAAATAACACCAAAAGGGCAAAAAACACATGGGCAAAGATTTTACGCGACATAATATGCCTCCTTAAGTTTTTCTCTTAAACTAATAAGTTTGTTTTTCTCTTCTTGACTAAGTGGCAATTTTCCATTTTGCACAAGTTTAACATAGTCTCTCACCTTTTCAATAATATCCTGGTCCTTGTAAAAATGGAACACCCTAAACCCTGAAAAACCATGTTGTTTCGTTCCAAGTATTTCTCCTGGTCCCCTCATTTTAAGATCAAACTCTGCAAGGTCAAAACCACTGTCATACATCTTAAGTGCCTTAATCCTTTTCATACCTTCTTGAGAGGTGTTCTCAGACATAATAAGTATACAAAAAGACTTTTTCTTTCCCCTTCCTACCCTTCCTCTAAGTTGATGAAGTTGTGCAAGTCCAAACCTATCTGCGTGTTCTATTACCATCAAGGTGGCATCTTTTACATCAATACCAACCTCAATGACAGTAGTAGAAAGCAATACATTGAATTCACCATCGCGAAACTTCTCCATCACGCTCCGTTTTTCCAATGGCTTCATCCTTCCGTGTAATAGGCCTATCCTCACCCCATCGCTTTTCATTTTATTGAGATACTCGTACATATTATAGAGGTCCTTCATACCCTGCTTTTTTGTAAAATCGCTTTCTTCTATAAAAGGTACAACGATATACGCCTTTTCACCATTTTCAACCTTTTTAAAAACCCATCTGTACACCTCATCCCTATTTTTTTCAACCTTTACCACTGTTTCTATCTTCCCTCTACCAGGAGGCTTTTCTGTAAGTAAAGAGAGTTCAAGATTGCCATAAAGGGTAAGTGCAAGACTCCTTGGAATAGGCGTTGCTGTCATGAGAAGAAGGTGTGGAGTAAATTCATCACCCTTTTTCCACAGGTTATATCGCTGTAATACACCAAACTTGTGTTGTTCATCAATTACAATAAGACCAAGTTTATAAAAATTCACATTCTCTGTTAAAAGTGCATGCGTACCAACCAAAATATCTATATCACCATTTGAAAGATAACCCAAAATCTGTCTTCTTTTTGCAGACCGAGTGCTACTTTTCAAAAGTTCCATTTTTAAAGGAAGACCACTTATAAAATTTGATAGCACCAAAAACACCTGGTCAGCAAGGGTCTCTGTGGGCGCCATAAACGCTGCCTGCATACCGTTTTCAACAGCCCTTAGCATAGTATATATTGCAATTACTGTTTTTCCTGAACCCACATCCCCCTGAAGAAGCCTCTGCATTGGAACACTTTTTTCAAGGTCTTTATCAATCTCTTCAATAACCTTTTTCTGTCCCAATGTGAGAGAAAACGGTAGTTTTTTTATAAAATCTAAAGAGAGTTCGCCTTTTTGCTTAAAGGGATAGGCCCTTTTAATATCCTCTTTTTTAATATTTATCTTATAAAAAAACTGAAAGAGTTCATTAAACGCTATGACCTTCCTCGCCCTCTCCCCTTCCAAAACACTATCAGGAAAGTGCATTTTACTTATCGCTTCATGCAAAGGATAAAGGCGTTCTTTTTTTCTTATCACCTCTGGAACATAGTCTGTAAGATGAATATCCTCTTTTAAGAGTTCATATATGAGTTTTCGTATAAACCTTGAATCAAGACCCTCTGTTTGAGGATAAACAGGTATTACCATCCCGGCAATAATTTCATCATCACTATTTTTACCAATAATTGCATACTCTGGATGGACAAAAATAGGCTTATTATAATACTTGTCAAACTCAACCTTACCGCTTATTATAATTTCATCCCCTATCCTGAAAAGTTTCTGCATGTTCTTTACAAAAAACACCACCTCAATCCAACCTGTGCCATCATCAACAATAATTCCAAAGCCCTCCTTCCCATAAAGACGCCTTCTTCCCCTTAATGTTATCCTCCCTTTAATAGTGACAAACTCCCCTGGGATCACATCACTGATAGATACTATTTTAGTTCTATCCTCATACCTTCTTGGTGCCAAAAACAAGAGGTCTTTTACAGTTTTTACACCTATTCTCTTAAAAAGCGCCTGTTTCTTAGGTCCTACGCCCTTGAGATACCTTATATCCCTATCTAATAAATCCCTTTTTTTTATCTTATCTGATTCGCTTGCCATGCAATAATAGATGAGGCAACAATAAACCTATAAATTTCTTTAAAATCCTGTGCAACATACTTTATGGTACGTCCTGAAATCCTCTCTACCTGTGGTAAAATAGAAACAAGGTCACACCTTAATGTATCCTTCAAAGTAATTAAAAGCGTATAGGGTGGGTTAAATACAGGATTATTCTCAACAAATGTCTTAAACCTCCCCTCTTTTAGTTTCTTAAATGCATTTTCCAAAGATTTTATCCTATTACTAAAGACCCTATCCCTTTCAAGCAACCACACTGCATTATGCCCTATGGACTTCTTTGTTATAAGAAATTCTGTTTCAGGGAAAAACTTGGAGGAAAAATCAAAAAGCGCACTATCACCAGATATAAAGATAACAGGCACATTAAACAAGGAAGCAAAAATAGCATTTATTTCACTCTCCCCTACCACCTGACCATTTATCTTTATCTCAAAGAAACTTGAAGATGAGTATGTATGGTCCATCGCTCCTTTTTCTAAACCCACAGGAGCATGATAACCCACAAAAAGTGCTGCATCAAAGGTATTATCAAGGCCTTCCATCATATAGAACTTGCGCGGGAAACCCCTTATAAGTTCTATGTTCACACCAAGATTTTCAGGATAAATATTTGTCCCAAAGGCATGTGAATCACATACCACTATCTTAGCTCGCGAATCAAGGTCAGATAAAATCTGTGCCACATGTTCAAGTTCCTGTGTCATGAGTTTACCAATCCTATCCCAAGGCTCTGAAAAATGGCTTATGCCCCATATACCCTCCATATCAATAGAAATAAAATATTTCATTTTAACCTCCTAAAAAATCGTCCATGGTGCTGGAATAAACAGTTCATTAAAAATCTCTATGGCATACCTATCTGTCATCCCAGATATATAATCCCTGACAGCCTGCCAGGGCAGATAGTTTTTCTTCCTCTTTTTTATATCTTTATAAAACGGTATTTTGTCAAGGTGTTTCATAAAGTAGTTGAACATAAACTCAATAATGTTTTTTGCCTTATCAGATTCAGACTTCACATATGGATTGAGATAAACCCTTTCCTTAAGAAAGTCCCTCATCTTCTTTACCATCTTATCCATCTCTTCATCATAAGCCACCCTTTCATAATCATACTTTATAGTGGTTTCAATAATATTGGATACTATGGTAGAAATCCGCTCTCCATGTGTTCTTCCAAAAAAGTCAAGGAGTTCATCTGGCACATCCTCTATACTCAACACCTTGGCCCTTATTGCGTCATCCAAGTCATGGTTTAAATATGCCGCTATATCAGATATCCTGACAACCTGACCTTCAAGCGTCCTGGGTACATCAGCATTCAAAATCTCCCCAAAACCCTTTGAATGCTTAACAATGCCCTCACGAACCTCCCATGTAAGGTTAAGACCTATGCCATCTTTTTCTATATAATCCACCACCCTAAGGGACTGATAAGGATGGCGAAATCCACCATGTTCCTTTAAAAGTTCATTAAGAACAGCCTCTCCAGTATGTCCAAATGGCGTATGTCCAAGGTCATGACCAAGCGCTATAGCCTCTATTAAATCCTCATTCAATCTGAGTGCCCTTCCTATGGTTCTTGCAATCTGAGCAACCTCAAGGGTATGGGTAAGCCTTGTTCTGTAATGGTCACCCACTGGCGATAAAAACACCTGTGTTTTGTGCTTTAGCCTTCTGAATGCCTTTGAATGAATAATCCTGTCTCTGTCTCTCTGATACTCGGTTCTAAATCTGCATGGAAGTTCTTTCCTTTTCCTTCCCCTTGTTTTATGAGATTTTTGTGCCCTGGGATGTAGGAACTTCTCTTCTATCTCTTCATACCTTTCTCTGTACATACTCAAGCACCTTTGAAATTATATCTTCTTTCTTTATCCCTTCTGCCTCTGCCCTGTAATTCAAAATCAATCTATGACGCAAGACATCGTATGCTATCTCATTTACCTCTTTTGTCGTAGCAACAGGCTTTCCATACAAAAGAGCAAGGGCTTTGGACGCAAGAATAAGATACTGAGAAGCACGAGGGCCTGCGCCATAAAGCACATAGTCTTTTACCTCTTTAATATGAGAATATAAGGGCCTTGTTTCTCTGGCTATATTAACTGCATATTCTGTCACATGCCTACCCACAGGCATAGAAAGCACAAGTTTTTGGTATGCAACAATATCCTCCTTCTTTACAATACGATGAATATCCTTTTCTTCGACTTGAGTAGTAAGTTCCACCACCTTGATCTCATCATCAAAATCAGGATAATCAATCACAATCTCAAGCATAAATCTATCAAGTTGAGCCTCAGGCAAAGGATATGTGCCTTCCTGTTCTATAGGGTTTTGCGTTGCAATCACAGTAAATGGCCTGGGAAGTTCATAGGTTTTACCCTGCACTGTCACCCTTCTTTCCTGCATCGCCTCCAATAGTGCGGATTGGGTTTTAGGAGGCGTTCTATTTATCTCATCAGCAAGAATAAAATTAGCAAAAACAGGCCCCTTTACAAACCTAAAAAATCTCCTCCCTTTTTCGTCAGTATCAAGGATTTCAGTTCCAATTATATCAGATGGCATAAGGTCTGGTGTAAATTGAATACGGGAAAAATCAAGGTCAAGTATTTCAGAAAGTGTCTTTATCATACGGGTTTTTGCAAGGCCTGGCACGCCTGTTATAATAGAATGCCCCTCGCAGAGTAATGTTACAACAATCCTTTTAATAACTTCCTTCTGGCCAATAATCCTTTTTTCAATTTCTCTATTAAGGCCAGTCCAGAGTTTTGTAGCGTGTTCTATCTTCTCTTCTATATTCATGTTTTCTATTATAAAGGCAAATAGACAAAACTCTAAAAAACATCATTAAGAATACCAAAAAGAAAAATCCCATAGCCATTTTTGAGAAAACTTGTGCATATCAAAAGCATTTGTATAAAATTCTATGCTTTTGCCTTATAATATCATAACTTGGAGGTATAAATTATGACAAACAATAGCGAAAACTTAAAAGAAAAACTAAAAAGCAAACTTAGGGAGATTTTTCAGTTTGAAAATGAAGATTTAGATTTTGGCATATATAGGATAATGAATTACAAGCGAAAAGAAATTGAGAAATTTATTGAAGAAGAATTGATAGATAAAATTAAAAAACAGTTATCGTTATTGAGTGAAGAAGAAAGGAATAAGATTGAAGAGCAATTAAATGAGATCTCCTCTAAAAATGGCGTTAAGAAGTATTTAGAAGCACTTGAAAAAGGAGATGAAAATAGGACAAAGATTTATAGAGAAGACTTCACAGAGGATATTAAGAAGTATGAAAAACTAAAAAAACAGATGGAAGAAATTAGAATCTCAGAAGGTTTAGAAAAAGAGATTTACAATCACCTGATTAATTTCTTTACAAGATACTATGACAATGGAGATTTTATAAGCAAGAGAAGGTATGGAAGGAAAATAAAGTATGTTGTCCCATACAATGGAGAAGAAGTTATTTTACACTGGGCAAATAAAGATCAATATTACATAAAAACTACTGAGTATTTTAGAAAATACACTTTTAGTGCCAAAGAATTAACTGTTAATTTCAGGGTTGTAGAAGCAGAAGAAGAGAAAGGCAATGCTAAAGCACAGGAAAAGAAGTTTTTTGTTTTGAATGAAAAGGTGTTTGATTTTAATGATGATAAGAAAGAGTTGAACATATATTTTGAGTATAGGGCTTTAACTGATGAGGAGAAAGAAAAATACAAGCAAGGCAATACGGTGTCTCAGGATAAAGCCAATGAGGAAACAGTAAAGATTTTGGAAGAGAAAATCCCGCAGAACAGTTTAGCAAGACTAATTTTTGAAAAAGAAGGAGATAAAACATTTATTGAAAGGCATCTTTACCGATACACAAGAAGAAATACAACCGATTACTTTATTCATAAAGACTTAAAAGGTTTCTTAGAAAAGGAATTAGACTTCTACATTAAAAATGAGTTTTTACAATTGGAGGATTTACAGGTTTTGGACCAAAGCGGTTATTTTGATAAGTTAAGGCTTTACCTAATTGGAGTAAGGGCATTTAGGAATATTGCACTGAAGATAATTGAATTTCTGGCACAGATAGAGAACTTTCAGAAGAAGATATGGGAGAAGAAGAAGTTTGTTATTGACACCCACTATGTAATAACTCTGGACAAAATAAAGGAATACGCAGGAGAGGAATTTTTAGAGAGTATTGTAGATGAGATTTTGAGCAATAAAAAGCAGTTAAAAGAATGGAAGGAACTGTTTGGAATTGAGGTTAAAAAGAAGGAAAATTTAATTAAAAATAATGGACAGTTGGAATTAAATGGAAAAAAATGGAAGAAATTGCCGATAGATACAAAATATTTTGATGAAGAGTTTAAGTGGAAGTTGCTGATTGCTTTATCAAAAAACAATAATTTAGACGATATATTAGACGGAGTTTTAATAAAATCAGAAAACTGGCAGGCTTTGAACTTGCTTTTTAATAAGTATTATGAAAAAGTGCAGACGATTTATATTGACCCGCCATTCAATACAGGAAGGGACTTTTTATATAAAGATAAATACAAAGATAGTAGCTGGTTAACTTTAATGGAGAACAGGATAAATTTATCTAAAGATTTGTTAAATGAAAAAGGAAGTATTTATGTTCATTTGGATTGGCATATGGAGCATCATGGAAAGATATTGATGGATGAGATTTTTGGGAAGGAGAATTTTAGGAATGAAATTATTTGGTATTACCCTGATAATTTTCAAGGGAACGTAAATAGATTTCCAATAAATCATAACATTATATTTTTTTATACAAAAACTGATGATTACTTTTACCAAAGAATAAAAGAAAAGTTAGCTAAACCGATAAAGAGACCTACTCGTATATGGAATAAAAAAACTGAAAAACTTGAAATTCTAAGAGATAGAGAAGGAGATCCAATATATAAGGAATATAATGAAAAGTTTATTGATGATGTATGGATTATAGCTCAAAGATCTACTGTTGTTTCTTCTAATAGTGAATTTTGGCCATTTGATACTCAAAAACCCGAAATTCTTCTCAAACGTGTCATAAAATCTACATCCAACGAAGGAGATTTGGTTATGGACTTCTTCCTTGGTTCTGGTACAACAACAGCAGTAGCACATAAGATTAAAAGAAAATGGATTGGTGTAGAGATGGGAGAACATTTTTATAGTATAGTTTTACCAAGAATGAAAAAGGTTCTGTATTATGATAAATCTGGAATATCAAAGGAAAAAGATGTCAAAGAAATATACAATCCAAAAACAGCAGGGGGATTTTTCAAATACCACACCTTAGAGCAATACGAAGATGCTTTAGAAAACATTGAATTTGAAGAGCCAAATAGTATGTTTTATAATCTTCCTGATTACTTTGTTAAATACATGCTTGATTGGGAGACAAAGCAAAGCAAAACATTTCTCAATATTGATGAATTAAAAGATCCATTCAAGTATAAACTTAAGATTATAGAAAATTATCAGCAAAAAATTGTTAACGTTGATTTAATAGAAACTTTTAACTATCTTTTAGGATTGGAGGTTAAAGCATACAAAGTCTTAAAAGATAATGAAAGAAAGTATATTTTTGTATTTGGCGAAAAAGAAGGGAAAAGAATAACGGTAGTTTGGAGAAGTGTAGAAAACATTGATTTTGAGAAAGACAAAGAAGTTATTGAAAAACATATAATGGATTTTAATCCAGATGATGTCTATATCAATGGAGATGCGGTGATTAAGAACTTTAAACCAATAGAACCTGAATTTAAATCGTTAATGATGGGAGGGTTAGAATGAATAAAAAATATTTTGCTTATGGCTCCAATATGGATCAAGATCAGATGAAAAGTAGGTGTCCAGATTCTAAATTTTTAACAGTTGTTTACCTTGAAAATTATAAGTTTGTTTATGATGGATATTCCAAAACATGGAAAGGTAGTGCAGCCAATATAGTACCTGAAAATGGCTCAATAGTTTGGGGCGTTTTATATTCTATCTCTGAAAATGATGAAAAAAACCTGGATGAAAAAGAGGGATACCGAAAAAATATATATAACAAGAAAGAAGTTATAGTAAAAGATAAAGATGGAAACAGTTATAAAGCTCTCGCTTATCTAAGACCACCCAAACCAAAGGGAAAACCATCAGATGCTTATGAAAAAAAGATAGTAGATGCCGCTAAAAAATTAAATTTTCCTGAACAATATATAAAAAAATACCTTATAGTAAGTGAATAGCGATGGAACTTGAAAGGCATTTAGTATTGAACAAATATTTTCTTAACCTCTTTGGTTTTAGCGATTTTAACGAGTTAAGAGAGAAATTAAAGGATACAGAAGAAGGTTATGATTCCAGAGGAAGAAGTTATTTTGTTGATGTATTGATAGGCTTAAAACCAGAATGGGAAGATTTACTTTTGAGATACGACGAAGCAATAAGAGAATATGTTGAAAGATTGAGACACAACAGAAGGCAACCAAATTTCAATCTTAAATACTTTCAATATTTGGCTGTTCTATTCACTGAGATTTTCTTGGATAAGTATTATAACAATAGAGACAGATTTATAAATGATCTAAATGAATTTTTAGAGAAATTTAATGATGAAAAGGGCATTGAAACACATCCTTTCACAGAAGAAGACCTAAGAAAGCTTGCCTTCTGGATGGCAACAGGAAGTGGGAAAACCCTTATAATGCACATAAACTACTGGCAGATTTTAAAGTATTCAAGGAATAATTGGGATAACATCATTCTCATAACACCTAACGACGGATTATCAAGGCAACATTATGAAGAATTAAAATTAAGCGGTATTCCTTGCAAATTATATGATGGCAATATTAACAACTTAAAAACGAAAGATAAAGAGATTTTGGTTATAGATATTCATAAACTTACCAGGGAGAAAAAAGGTGAGGGAGTAAGTGTAGACATTTCTTATTTCGATGGTAAGAATTTAGTTTTCATTGATGAAGGGCATAAAGGAGCAGGAGGAGAAAAAGAAACAGGTTGGAAAAACATAAGAGAGGAAACAGCCAAGAATGGTTTTATTTTTGAATACAGTGCTACCTTTGGCCAAATCATTGTATTTACAAAATCAGGGCGACCCAAGGGAGGAAAATCAAATCAAACCAACCTTGAACTGTATAATGAATACACCAAGGCAATAATTTTTAATTATTCTTACAAATACTTTTACACAGATGGATATGGCAAAGACTTTTATGTTTATAATATAAAAGAAGATGCATACACAGAAGAACAGAGGAACATGTTGCTTATTGCAGGTCTCTTATCTTTTTACGAACAACTTGTTATTTATAAAGAGCATAAAGAAGATTTAAGAGAATACAATATAGAAAAACCATTATGGGTTTTCGTTGGCAGTAAAGTCACAGGAGAAGGTTTAAATTCAGATATCATAAAAATAATACAATTTTTCCATAAAATCATAAAAGATGAAAATTACTTGAAAGAGAATGCAGAGAAAATACTGAATGAAAAATCGGATCTTATTGATAATAAAGGAGATGATATTTTCAAAGGAAAGTTTGAATATATCAAAAACCGCAACATTGAAGATATCCTTGAAGATATTTATCAAAAAGTCTTTGGTGGAAAAGGTAGTTTGGAGGTTTATAACATAAAAAACGCAGAAGGAGAGATTGGACTCAAAACAGGTACCAGTGAGAAATATTTTGGTGTAATTAATGTAGGAGATACTAATGCCTTGAAAAAACTGATTTTAAAATCTGATATTGAAGTAAAAGAAGACCACTTCAGTCAGTCTCTGTTTTCTGAAATAAATGAAAATAGTTCGCATATAAATATTCTCATAGGTTCTAAAAAATTTATTGAAGGTTGGAACTCATGGCGTGTATCAAATATGGGATTGATTAACATGGGAAAAAGTGAAGGGCCACAAATTATTCAACTCTTTGGAAGAGGCGTGAGGCTTAAAGGAAAAGACTACTCTTTAAAAAGAGAACAAAATCCTGATTATACATTAAAGGTAATTCAAACCCTATTCATCTTTGGCTTGAACGCCGATTATATGAATGTATTCTTAAAGACAATAGAGAAGGAAGAAGTAGATTATGAAGAAATAACTATTCCAATAAGATTTAATATGCCAGAGAAATGGGAAGGGAAAATATACACTATAGAAACGAAAGACGATTTTGATTTTCTTAAGTATCCTGTCAAACTCACATTTGATGAAAATCTTCTCAAGAATATCAAAATAGATTTAAGGCCTAAAATCACAATGTCTCATGGATTAAAAGTTAAAGCAGTAGACACATCTATTGATCAATCCTTAGAAATACCAGAAAGTTTGCTTGATATGATTGACTGGAATGCCATTTATCTTGAAACAACAAGTTATAAAATAACAAAAGGATTTTATAACCTTACTCTTGATAAAAAAGTATTGAAAGAAATTATAAAGTCAAGAAAATATCAAGTTTTCATGAACAAAACAGATGGAATAGAAATTAAGAAAAGTAATAACAGATCTATTTTAGAAATAACATCTTTTGACGGCGTTATAAAATTACACGAGATACTCCTTATGGTCATTAAAGACTACATCTTTAAATTCTACAGAAGAGAAGAAAAAAGAAAAACAATGGATTATTTAGAACCCAGGCCACTAACAAGAGAGTATGAAAGTATGTTTCCAGAGAATAAAAAAATTATATTGAAAGTAAACAAAGAGATTATAAAAGACTTTGAAGACCTGATAAAGCAAATTGAAGAGTATAACAAGGATAAAAACAAAATACCAGATATTTTAAAATCAGATATTGATTATATTCCTACCATTTACTTTGATAAACACTTATATGCCCCATTAGTAACATACAAAGCAGGTAGAAAAGAAGATATTAAGTCAGTGCCTGTAAAACTGAATAGAGGTGAAACAAGTTTTATTAAAGATTTAAAGAACTTCATTAATCGTAACAAAAGTTTATTTGCAAACAATGAGATATTTTTACTGAGAAATCTTTCAAAAAGAGGTATAGGATTCTTTATGAGCGCTGGTTTCTATCCTGATTTTATTATATGGGTCAAAGACAAAAACAAACAAAACATCATTTTTATTGACCCGAAAGGCATCAGGAATCTCGGTAATTTTGATGACGAAAAAATCCAGTTATGTGTTCATGATATTAAAGACATAGAGAGTAGAGTAAATGAGAAATTAAGCAATAAAAATGAAAAACTTAGCTTACACTTAGATGCCTTTATTATTTCTGTGTCTTCCTATGACGATGTTAAAACAACATTTGGAAATGGCGATTACTCCAAAGATGATTTTGAATCTCATAATATAATATTCCAGGAAAAGAGAGGATACATTGAAAAACTCTTTAAAAAGGCCAAAATATACTAAAACTGATTTTTCGGAAAAATTGCTCATAGCATTTTGATAGTTCCTTTAAACTGGTATATAATTTTATTATGGTCTATGTGATTGGCGTTTTAGTAGCATTAATAATTTACCTGATTATAATCTACAATTCCTTAGTCAAATTAAAAGTCAGAGTGAAAAATGCATGGTCGCAGATAGATGTGCAATTAAAAAGAAGGCATGACCTTATCCCAAATCTTGTTAATACTGTTAAAGGTTATGCAAAACACGAGAGAGAACTCTTTGAAACCATTGCAAAATATAGGTCCATGGCTCAAAATGCAAAGAATATGAAAGAAATAGGAGAAAGTGAAGGGCACTTAACAGAAGCCATGCAAAAACTCATTGCGATAGTTGAAAACTACCCCGAACTCAAGGCAAATGAAAACTTCTTACAACTCCAGGAGGAACTCGTATCAACAGAAAACAAAATAGCCTTTGCAAGACAGTTCTATAACGATACAGTAATGAAATACAACACCAGGATAGAGTCCTTCCCTTCAAACATCATAGCAGGGATGTTTAACTTTAAAAAGGCAGACTTCTTGCTTTTCCCCGGTGAAAGGGAAAATGTGAATGTAAACTTTGCAGAATAACTATGGATTTTTATGAAATAGCAGAAAGAAATAAAAGAAGAACCATTGTTCTAATCTTAATTTTTACAGCCATTTTAGCATTTTTAGGTTATGTTTTGGATTTTTATTACTTTGGCAATAGATTCCCTTATCTTACAATATTAGCCATTTTTATAGGTGGGTTTCAGGCTTTCATTGGTTATGTAGCAGGGGATAAGATGGTCCTTCATTCTGTACAGGCAAGGCCTGCAAACCCAAACAATCTCAAAGAAAAACAACTCATTAACATTGTTGAAGAACTTTCAATAGCAGCAGGATTGCCCACACCCAAGGTCTATGTAATGGATGACCCTTCGCCCAATGCCTTTGCAACAGGAAGAGATCCAGCCCATGCATCTGTATGTGCCACCACAGGCCTCTTAGAAATGATGAACAGAGAGGAACTTCAAGGGGTAATGGGACATGAACTCACACATGTAAGAGAAAGAGACATCCTGACTATGACCATGGTTGCCGCATTGGCAGGTGCAATTGGCATACTTGCAGCCATATCAAGAAATCTTATGTATTTTGGAGTAGGAAGGAGAGACCGTGACGATGATGATAACGGCGGCGGAGAAGGTAGGCTTATAATATTTATTATTTACATCATTCTCGCCATTTTAGCACCACTAATTGCAAATATTTTAGCACTTGCTGTATCTCGCTCAAGGGAGTATGCAGCAGACGCAGGAAGTGCTGAACTTACAAGAAACCCACTTGCACTTGCAAGCGCATTAAGAAAAATAAAAGATGGGCCTCCTATGAAACACAAAAATCACGGAGTTGCACATCTTTTTATATCAGACCCACATAAAAAAGGCATATCAGAAAAAGACTCTCTATGGGCAAACCTCTTTGCAACCCATCCCCCCATTGAAAAACGCATAGCAATCCTTGAAAACATGGCCCATAAATACGCCTAAGTGAAATAGGACTTGACAATTCGGGCAAAATGCTTTATAATATACATCTACACAAGGCATGCGATACATTTACTGGCAAATGTTCTTCTATAATTCACAACAAATAAAGATAGCGAAACGGTGAACGCTCTCAACCCGAAAGTGTCATCAATAGGCGACCTCCTTTTAATTTTAGTTGTCATATTTTTAAAATGAGATAAATATCTTTTTTAAAATTTTTAAAAAGGAGGTGTATTTTGGGGATAGAAATACAAGATAAAAATGGGTATAAACTGTATACCTACACAGGTAGCACAGTACAGGATAGAAATGGGCATACAATACTAAGAATCAGTGGAAATTATGTGCAAGATAAAAATGGTAATACTTTATACATATTCACAGGAAATGAAATAAAGGATAGAAATGGTGGGACACTATATAGGTTTACAGGGAGTGAAATTCAGGATAGAAATGGAAGCAAACTCTATAAATATACAGGAACAGCACTCCAAGATAGAAATGGATTTATATTATATAGGTTAACTGCACCTGTCCCACCTGTCATATTTGTAGCATTAGGACTTATCTAAAATCGTAACCGCACTATCATTAGAACACTGTCAAAAATCGCTATAAGAGGCCTCATCAAAATAAACAGAGTAATTTTATGGTATATTTAATATTTTGTTTTTTTAAATTTTAAAAAGGAGGTGTTATAATGTTCCCAATATGGAGTTATACAGATAAAGTTTATAACCATTTTGAAATTGAGCAATCAGAAAACTTAAAAGATTATTACTTTCTATTAAATGATACAGCAATAATGGAAGCACGTTATAAGATAAGTACACCCAAAAAACACATTGCAAAACAATACTATAAGGCAATGCAAATTCTCATGAAATCTCACCCTAAATGGAAGGCTTATTTAAAAGAAGTGGCAGAAGCCTTAAGGAATTTTTATAAAATAGATGACAGTAAAATTACTGACATTGTTATAAATTATGATGGTCATAATTATGGAATGCCTAAGATAGAAAATGTGACCATTTACAGAGAAATATTAGCAGAAGGTTTTATTGGGAAGGTTGGACAATATATAAGAGAAAGAGTTCCATTCCTTATAGTAAGTGCTGATAAACAGTATCCTGACGAATTGGTTGATGCTGAAAATATATATTTTAAAAATGCATATAATATTGATTTATGGCATGTCAGTTTAGACGAATTACCCCAAAAATTATTAGATAATCCTGAAGATTTAAAGCAATTAAAAGCATTGGTAGAGATTATACCCATCGCAAAGAAAATAAAGGAAGAGACTGAAGGGATTGATGACCCAAAAAAGAAAAAGCAAATTAAAACCCTATATCATAAAAAGATTGACAAGGCAAGAAAAGAACTTGAAAAGAAAACAAAAAAGAAGTCGTCAACCAATGAAAATAAATCCGATGAAGAATTTGATTACAATTACATTGCAAAAAAGATAGATGAAATAAATAAAACCAGGAGAAATAGACTTTTAAAAGTAATGAAAGAAAAATTTGATTTAAATGGATTACCCATATCAGGAGGATATCTTGGTAATGAGGAAGTTTATATTCCAGAAAATTCCTACATATTTTTAGTAGATATTGAGCATCCCTTACATAAACCTTTTATAAAATATCATTTAGGGAATGATCCTACGCATAGGGCTACACTAAAATTTATTGATTTTATAAAATTCTTTGGTCATGATAGTTGGATTTCACAAGATTATGTCTTTGCTTTCATCAAACTTCCATTTCCTGATTTTTTCATTAGTTATTATCCACACACTGACTCAGGATTATTTTATGCACTATTGACTTCAGACCCAGCCCATGCCTATAAGTCTTCCCGCGATTGGACTATTAAGGAAATAATAAACATAAAAGAAAATAACAACGAGCAACCAAGAGAGGGTACTTATTTCCTAAAGAAACTAGAATTCCTGTATGTTCAAGTGGACCCTTTTATAGAAAAATCTAAAAAAGTAAAAAATCCCCTATTTGAACCTGATAAAGAAAAAGTAGTTAATAGTTATTTCATGCGAGGATACTTTGAAAGCGATATTCATTATATATGGAATGACTTTTTAGCCTTAGATTTAGATGATGATGGAAGGCCAATTCTCATTTACCTCAAAGAAATCCCTTCTCAAGACAAATCAAAAGAATGGATAGAAAAGAATCTCAAGCAATTGGGGTTTTCGTTGAGAAACGATAAGTGGGTTTATGTATTTCCGACTTCAGTTAAAAATATGGAGCAAATTTATGATAGTATCACAGACATTATATTCTACCTACATAATATGTATAATGTTTTTGAAAAAGGCGTGATAAAAAAAATAGACATAGATAAAATAAAAGACACAAGACAATACAATGAGGAAATTTCTAAAATTGAACTTATGAATAAACAAAAGGTTTCTTTGTTTCCTTATTTAGAAAAAGCAAAAGCCAGAGGTAAATCAATTTTCAAAACTCCAATAGATGTTATCTATGCAACTTACAAAGACCTTATATATGACATTATCATAAAAGTGTATCCCAAACTAAAGGAAAAAGGGTTGGATGAATACTATATATTGGTAGTAGATATGGCTACTGATGGCAATCCTCTTTTTATTATAGGAAAAGTTGTAGAAGCCTATCCAACTAATGCAAATAATAAAAAAGAGAGGTTACTTAATGAGGCAAAAATTGATTTTATAAAAAATAGATTGGGTTATTCAATGGAAGAAAAAAGGTGGGTAAAGAAGGTTAAAGCAAAAAATGTAGAAGATTTATATAATAAGGTTATGGGCGACACCAGAGAACTAAATAATTATGACTTTCTTATAGACGCCAAACCTTCTCTTTTGAAAAAATTGGCGCAAGAAATATAAAAATGTATTTTTTAAATAAAAAAGGAGGTGTATAATGGTTTTAGGATATGGACTTTATACTTCTCGTGCAACAGCTATATGGCAATATAGAAGTAAACTTGGTTATTATTATGAGATAATTAAATATGAAGGGGGAAGAAATCTTTTTTTTGTGCGTGCTAACCCATTTATGGACGCACATGGAGGGCGTAATAGTTTTGCAAAACAATATTATAAAGCGATGCTTATCTTGATGAACTATCATCCCATTTGGAGACTTCACTTTAAAGAGACTATCAAAGCACTTAAGGATTTTTACAAAATAAATGACAGCAAAATTGCTTCTGTTAAGGTTAAATATACTCCAGAAATGACGGAAATAGGAGGCGTTTCTTTTTGGACAGTAGAAAAATTTCTGGAACCACTATCGAGAGAATACATGCAATATCTCAAAAGGGATGAGCCTTTTATCATAGCAAGTGCAAATAAATGTTATCCTGATGAATTGGTTGATGCTGAAAATAAATATTTTCAAAAAGAATACAATGTTGATTTATGGCATCTCAATTTGGATGAATTGCCTAAAAAACTACTAAATAAGCCAACAGATTTAAAGCAATTAAAAGCATTGATAGAGATTATGCCCATTGCAAAGAAAATAAAGGAAGAGACTGAAGGGATTGATGACCCAAAAAAGAAAAAGCAAATTAAAACCCTATATCATAAAAAGATTGACAAGGCGAGGGAAGGACTTAAAAAGAAGTCTTCAACCAATAAAAATAAATCAGATAAAGAATTTGATTACAATTATATTGCGAAAAAGATAGAGGAAATAAATAAAATAAGAAAAAATAGACTCTCAAAAGTAATGAGAAAAAAATTCGGATTAAATGGATCACCTATAACAGAAGGACAGCTTTATAAAAAAACAAATTCAAGTAATGATAAAAAAATAGATATTGAAGAAAATTCCTACATATTTTTTATTAGCCCTCAACATCCTTTATTTAACATTTTTCAAAAGATTCAATATTACAAAAACAAGAATATTTTTAAAGAGGCAGAGCAACCATATATTGATTTAATCAAATTTTTTGATTATGATAATTGGACTTCTCAAGATTCTGTATTTGTTTATCTTGGACATTCAACTGAATCCTCATCTTATGTATATATGATAGGGACAGGAGAGCCTAACAAACCTAAGAGTAAATTTTATGATTGGAGCATTTCATCATTTGAATCAGCCAAAAAAATTCAATTTCCTATTGATAAAGACATATTTTATTTAGAGATATTATTTACCTTAGGTGTAGATACAAAGCCATTTCTTGAAAAATGCCTTCATCTTAAAGACGAAGAAGAGCCATTTATTCTATCTCAATATGAGAAAAATGCAAACTCAAAAGAGGGATACAAAAAACTATTTCAGGAAACAATTAAAAAATTAGAAGAGAAAAAAGCAAATCCTGATGAATACTTTAAACCACATATATTGGCATTTGATTTAGATGAACATAATAGACCTATTCTTATCTATATTGAAAAAATACCCACTGAAATAAAAGCACAGAAATGGGTACAAGATACTCTAAAACAACTTGGGTTCTCTTTTGAAAATGGCAAATGGATTTATAGAATTCCAGATCACATCAAAAATCTTGAGGAATTTTTTGATGATATAAAAGATATACTGTTCCATTTAAATAAAATGAAAGAGAATATTGAGAAAAACGTATTACAAAACATAGATAAAATAGAGGACATTAAGCAATTCAATTACGAGTTAGATAAAATTGAGTTATTAAATAACCGAGATATTTGCTTACTCCCCTATTTAGAAAAAGCCAAAACCAAAGGAAGCAATATATTTAAAACTCCTGCAGACATTCTGTATAATGCCTATATCAATAAATATCCAGAAGAGAAAAAACTAATGGATGAAGGTAGTTTATTAGATGATCTTTTTGTCCTAATAGTAGATATGGATTCTGATGGTAAACCTCTTCTTATTATAGGACTGGGTGCGGAATTATACCCATTTAAAGAAGATACCAAAAAAGGAGAAGCAATTTGGAAAGCAAAAGTTTATTTTGTAGAAATAGAACTGGATTATGACAAAGAAAACGGCCTGTGGGTAAAAAGGATTGAACCAAAAGATCTAAATGATTTTTGGAATAAAGTTTTTAGCAATGCTGTAGAATTACAGAGACACAGGGTTCATACAGAGGTTATAGACCTTCCCTGGGCTGACCCGTGGGAGGTCAATTACAGGGCATATATAATATAATGTAAAAAGAGGGAGGGGGATGTTTCAACCGAATATGCTCTTTCAATATTCTCAACATAATACTCAATGCATTTTTGCATTCTCATCTTAAAGAAATAGATGCCCTTCCCTCCAATTTTTATTTTGAAGAAACAATAAACAATACACCATCACTTGGATTATTTTTGAGGAATCTTGTATGCACATATGTTTGATTGTTTATTTGTATTGATGTATAATTTGTAATATGTATATTTGCATCCTTAAAACATGGAGGATGATATGGCCGCAAAAGTTCTTATAATTGGAGGGGGAATTGCAGGAACACAATCATCCCTTCAACTAGCAGAGTATGGAGTTAAAGTAACCCTTCTTGACAGAGATTTCGCCATAGGTGGGACGATGAGCAAATTGGATAAGACATTTCCCACAAACGATTGTTCCATGTGTATTCTCTCCCCAAAGTTAGTAGAAGCAGGAAGGCATAAAAATATTGAACTTCTTACCTACTCTGAGGTTGTTGATGCGAAAAAAGAAGATGGTAAAATCAAAGTTAAGATACTTAAAAAGCCGAGGTATGTAGATACTGACAAGTGCAAAGGGTGTGGAGATTGTAGTGAGGCGTGTACTGTTATGCTGCCTGACTACTATAATGGGAATATATGCGAACGTACGGCAATCTTCAGACTATACGACCAGGCTGTCCCAAGTGCATTTGGAATTACAAAATGGGGCGATGCGCCATGTAGAGAAAAATGTCCAATACATGTAAATGCCCATGGGTATATTGCGCTTATTAGAAACAAAAAATACAAAGAAGCCCTCTCTCTCGTGAGAGAAAAAAACCCATTTCCACTTATAACAGGTAGGATATGTACTCATCCATGCGAGGATGCATGTACAAGGGGAAGATTTGATGAGCCTGTGGCAATAGACCTTTTAAAAAGGTTTGTGGCAGACCTTGAACTAAAAGAGATAGGTGATATTCCCATCCCAGAGATAAAGAATGAGAAGGACAAAAAGGTAGCCGTAATAGGTGCTGGTCCTTCAGGTCTTATGTGTGCTTACCAATTGAGGAAAGAGGGGTATAAGGTTGTTGTGTTTGAGAGATATGAAAGACCAGGTGGGATGCTCTACGTTGGTATTCCTTCTTATAGATTGCCAAGGGATATACTCTTTAAAGAGCTATCTATATTGGAAAAAATGGGTGTTGAGTTTAAATATGGCGTTGAAATAGGAAAAGATATTTCGTTTAGAGATATTTATACTCAGTATGATGCTGTATTTGTAGGGGTGGGAGCACACAGGTCAAAGAGATTGAATATAAAAGGAAAGGATCTTGATGGCATTCTTGGGGCAGTGGAATTTTTAAGAGAGGTTAATCTCGGCAAAAAGGTTCAAATAGGGAAGAAGGTGGCTGTTGTAGGTGGTGGTAATGCTGCAATGGATGCTGCGAGGGTTGCAAAAAGGCTTGGAAGTGATGTAGTAGTTTTGTATAGAAGGACGAAGAAGGAGATGCCCGCTAACAAAGAGGAGATACTTGAGGCAGAAGAAGAAGGAATTAAGTTTGAGTTTCTCGTAAATCCTGTTGAATATATTGGAGATGATAAGGTAAGGTCTGTGAAACTTATCAGGATGAGATTGGGAGAGGTTGATGAAACAGGAAGGAGAAGGCCTGTGCCTATAGAGGGAAGTGAATTTGAGATGGAGGTTGATACTATTATTGAGGCAGTAAGTCAGAAACCAGAAATAGACCCCTTTTATGAACTTGAAAAGACAGATTGGGGTACTGTGAAAATAGATAGCGTAAGTTTGAAAACAAATATTGACAATGTATTCGCAGGTGGAGACTGTGTTTTAGGTCCTTCTTCCTTTATAGATGCCATGTATCACGGGAAAGAGGCTGCAATATCCATAATGAGGATGTTTGAAGGAAAAGACCTATACTCAAATAGAGATAAAGGCTCCAAAGATGTGAAAGTTGACTATGATTTTACCAAAGAGGAGAGGAAGGAAAGGAAAAGACCTTACATGCAGGATGAAAAAGAGAGGGTAAAGAACTTTGAAGAAGTGGTTAAGGGATTTTCAGAGGAAGACGCACTTTATGAGGCCTCAAGGTGCTTAAACTGCGTGGGTTGTTCTGAGTGTATGGAATGCGTAAAGGCATGTGAGCCAGGTGCTATTATTCATGATATGATACCTCAGATAGAGGAGAGGGAGTACGACGCTGTTATTGTATCTTTGGGATTTGATGAGTTTGAGGCAGAAGTATTAAAAGAGTATGGTTATGGGAGGTATAAGAACGTTATAACCAGCATCCAGTTTGAAAGGTTACTCTCTGCATCAGGTCCTACTAAAGGTGAACTTCTACGCCCTTCTGACAAAAAACATGCAAATAAAATCGCATTCTTGCAATGTGTAGGCTCAAGGGATGAAAAAATAGGCCATGGCTATTGTTCTTCTGTTTGCTGTATGTATGCAATAAAAGAAGCGGTTATTGCAAAGGAACATCAGAAAGAGGTTGAACCCCACATTTTCTTTATGGATATGAGAACCTATGGGAAAGATTTTGAAAAGTATTACGAACGTGCAAAAAGGGATATTGGAGTTAATTTTCATAGGGCAAGAGTGGCAAAAGTTGAGGAAGATGAAAAAAAGAATCTTATAATATACTTTGAGGATGAGGATGGGAGATTAAAAAAGGAGAAGTTTGACCTTGTGGTTTTGTCTGTTGGTATGGAGCCTCCGAAAGATGCAAAGAAGTTAGCAAGTATATTTGGCATTAAACTAAATAAATACGGATTTGCGGAAAGGGACACCTTTGACCCCCTCTCTACCTCACAAGATGGAGTATATGTGGCAGGTGCATTTTCAAGCCCAAAGGATATTCCTGAAACTGTTGCAGAGGCATTGGGGGCTACAGGGTATGTAATGGAGAGAATAAAGGGTAAGAGAAAAGTAGAAGAGGAAGAAACAAGGGAAGAAAAAATAGTGGAAAGTGAAGAGCCAAGGGTTGGCGTGTTTATCTGCCATTGTGGAAAGAATATTGGGGGATATATAGATGTAAAAGAAGTAGTTGAGTATGCAAAGACCATTGAACATGTTGTTTATGCAGAAGACAATCTTTATACATGCTCTCAGGATACACAGGAAAAAATGAAGGATATCATTGAAAAATATGGTTTAAACCGTGTCATTGTTGCATCTTGTACACCAAGGACACATGAGCCACTTTTTAGGGAAACAATCAAGGATGCGGGATTAAACAAGTATCTATTTGAGATGGCCAATATAAGGGACCAGGACTCATGGGTTCATATGCAGCAAAGGGAAGAAGCAACAGAAAAGGCAAAAGATTTAGTTCGGATGGCAGTGTATAAGGCTATAAGAAAAAGGCCTTTGAAGGAGTATAAGATCCCAGTAAACAAAGCAGCAGTTGTTATTGGTGGTGGCATTGCAGGACTTGAGTCTGCAAGGTCTTTGTCTAAGATGGGTCATAAGGTATATCTCATTGAGAAAAATAGTGTTCTTGGTGGACATGCGAGAAAAATAAAAGAGGGTGTATTTGGTGAGGATGTACAAAATTATCTAAAAAATCTAATAGAAAGTGTGAAAGAAGACAAAAATATTGAAGTGATCCTTAACGCAGAGATAGAGCGTGTTGAGGGTTTTGTTGGTAATTACAAAACATATATCAAAGGGATGGATAAACCCATTGAACATGGTGGTGTGATTATTGCCACTGGTGCAAGGGAGTATAAGCCAAAGGAGTTTATGTACGGGGAAGATGAAAGGGTTATAACACAGACAGAACTGGATGATTACATAGAAAATGGTAAGATTAAAACCGATGGGACATATGTTATGATACAATGTGTTGGCTCAAGAAACGAGGAACATCCTTATTGCTCTCGCACATGTTGTTCGCATGCTATTCACAACGCCATCAAGTTAAAGGAGAAGGGAGCAGAGGTATATATCCTTTATAGGGACATAAGAACCTACGGATTTAGGGAAGAACTCTATACAGAAGCGAGAAAGAAAGGGATACTCTTTGTTAGGTTTGAAAAGGAAAATGAGCCGAAAGTAAAACAAGAAAATGGCGAGTTGGTGGTTTACACCTTTGACCCGATTTTAAAAACCAATCTGAGAATAAAATCAGATTATGTGGTATTGTCAACAGGTATAGAGCCTGATAAGGAAGGCAATGAGAAAATAGCAAAACTTTTCAAGGTCCCTCTCAATGAGGATGGTTTCTTCCTTGAAGCGCACATGAAACTTAGGCCTGTGGACTTTGCTACAGAGGGTGTATTCCTTGCAGGCCTTGCCCATGCCCCTAAGTTTGTAGATGAGAGTATTGTTCAGGCAAAGGCTGCTGCGGCACGATGCGCTACTTTGTTGTCAAAGCCTTATATTACCACACAAGGAGAGGTGGCAATAGTGGATGAGAAAAAGTGCATTGGATGTGGACTCTGCGAGGATGTATGTGCCTTTGGTGCCATCTCCTTGAAAGAGAAGAAGGTATTGGGAGAGATTAAGAAGGTAGCAGAGGTGAATCCTGTTTTGTGTAAAGGTTGTGGGGCATGCACTGCAAGTTGTAGGCCTGCGGCCATTGACCTACTTGGATATTCTAACAGTGAAGTCTTAAGTAGTGAGTTCGCTCTTTATGTTGAGCAAAGGTCGTGGGATAAAGAAAAAGAGAAAATTATGGAACTTTTGGAGGCGTGATGGATACAAAAGACCCTAAGATACTATCTTTTCTGTGTAATTGGTGTTCCTATGCAGGGGCAGACCTTGCAGGAACATCAAGGCTACAGTATCCACCTAATGTGAGGGTTATAAGAGTGCCATGTTCTGGAAGAGTAAATCCACAGTTTATAGTAAAGGCGCTAAGAGATGGGGCGGATGGTGTTTGGATTTCTGGTTGTCATCCAGGCGATTGTCATTACAACTCAGGGAACTACTTTGCAAGAAGAAGATTTTACATTATGAAAGAACTCATTGAATTTGTTGGTATAGAACCAGAAAGACTCACATTCTCATGGGTTTCCGCTTCCGAAGGGAAAAAGTTTCAGGAAATGGCAATATATGTTACAGAGAGAGTAAAAAAGGTGAAGGATAAAAAAAGTCCTCTTTACAAGGAGATTTGAATGGAAAAGGTCAAAGAAGAACTCAAAAGACTTTTACAAGAGGGTGAGATAAAAGGCGTTTTGGGGTTTGTTCCTTCTTCATCTCCCCAAAAGAACAGGGTATTTTATACAGAGAATCCTGATGATGTATCACGTTTTACCGTCTCATTATTTAATACTCCAAATCTTACTACATACCTTTTTAGGTTTAAGGATAAAGGTAAGATTGCACTTTTCTTAAGACCGTGTGAACAGAGAGCGCTTAATGTTCTTATATCCGAGGGAAAGATTAAAAGAGAGGATGTATTTGTGATAGGTGTTCCATGCCAGGGTGCTGTAGACCCTTTTAGATTAGAGGAGCAGGTAGATGCTGAAATAAATAGTGTTGAGGTAAAAGATGATAAGATTCTTGTAAACAATGCAATAAGTGTATATATAAAAGAGGTTATGCCTTATTCTTGTAGGGTTTGCGAGGATGTGGAAGAGGATGTGGACATTAAAATAGATGGGGAGGATAAAAGGCCATCTCATGAAGAATACAGCAAGATAGAGGATTTTGATAAGAAAACACCGTCCGAAAAATGGGCATTCTTTAAAGAGACATTTGAAAGATGCACGAGGTGCTATGCGTGTCGTGAGGTGTGCCCTATGTGCTATTGCGAACAGTGCTTTGTAGATTCATATGACCCACTCTGGGTGGAACCAGGTCTTTCTCTTCAGGATATTATGAGTTATCACCTCATAAAGATGTATCATATGGCAGGAAGATGCACAAACTGTGGAGCCTGTGAAAGGGCGTGTCCCGAAAACATTCCCCTTTCCCTTCTTACTTCCATGCTTGCTCATAGGCTAAAAAGGGATTTTGGCTATATAAGTGGGAAGAATGGGACGCAGAAGGTATTTTTGGGAGAATACCATTATGAGGACAAGGGGGATTTTATAAAATGAAGAAGATAAAACTCAAGGATTTTAAAAAGGCACTTTCAAAGTGGGGAGAGGTTTACATAAGGACCCGAGATGGGTTTTTAAAGGAAGGTAGATTGTCTTCTAAGAAGAGCAAAAAAAGTCCGAAGGAGTTTTTACTCCCAAGAGAAGAGGTGCTACTTGCCATTCACAAAAAAGGTGCGGATACAGAGGTTTTAGAAGCACACCCTTCTAAAAAAAAGGTGGTTATGGGTGCACTCCCCTGTGATATGAAAGGTCTTGAACTAACCACAAAAAACTTTTTAAATAGCCCAGAAGACCCATATTACAAAAAGAGAGTGGAGAACACGCTTTTTGTATCTGAAATGTGTCAGTACCCTTCATCTTCCTGCTTTTGCACATCTTTTGATTATGGACCATCTTCAAAGATGGGAGATATTACATACTTTAGACTCAATGATGATAACGTTCTTTGTGAGCCGATCTCTGAAAAGGGTAAAAAGGCGCTTTTGTGGGAGCAGTATCCAGATGCTGGCGAAAAAGACCTTGAAATAATGGAAAAGATGCTAAGAGAAACAGCAAAAAGGTTACAAAAACTTAATATTTCTTATGATTTTTCAAGAGCGCGTGAGGTATATGCTTCTTCTGAGTTAAAGGATGCAGTATTTTCTTGCCTTAATTGCGGTGCATGCACATATGTCTGTCCTACATGTTATTGCTTTGATATAAGGGATATAGAGAGAAAAGATTTTGTTTTAAGGGAAAGGGTCTGGGATTCGTGCATGTTCTTTGTATACTCCCTTGAGGCGTCAGGGCATAATCCTCGTAAAAATAGGTCGAAAAGGGCAGAAAACAGGTTTATGCACAAGTTCTTTTACCAGCCCCTTCAATACAAGGAGTTTGGGTGTACAGGGTGTGGAAGGTGCGTTGATGTATGTCCTGCAGGATACGATATAAGAGAAACAATAAGAAGTATCCAGAGTTTTATGGAGGGTAAAAATGGCTGAGTATATAAATCCATATTATCCACAAAAATCAAAGATACTGAATACCTATTTTGAGTCACAGGACAGGAGCCTAAAGACGTTTGATATAAAACCCATTGAGAGTAAAGTTCCAGAATTTATACCCGGGCAGTTCTGCGAGGTTTCTATAGGGGGGTATGGAGAGAGCCCTTTTGGTATTGCTACATCTCCAACAGAAAAAGATTTTTTAAGGTTTACTGTCAACAAGGCTGGTTTTCTAACAAGCAAGTTGCATGAACTTTCTAAGGGAAGTTATGTAGGGATAAGAGGACCTCTGGGGAACGGATACCCTCTGGATAGATTCAAAGGGAATAACATTGTAATAGTGGGTGGTGGTTTTGCATTTACAACCCTTCGCTCACTTTTAGTATTTATGCTTCACAATCGTAATGATTTCAAGGACATCACTGTTTTATACGGCGCAAGGACCCCAGACCTATTTCTTTATAAGGATGAACTTAAAGAATGGGAAAAAAGGGATGATGTTGATCTTGTCCTTACCATTGACAAACCTTACGAAGGATGGAATAAGAAGGTAGGACTTGTTCCTCCTGTTCTTGAAGAGATGTCCCCCTCTCCCGTTGAATCTTATGCTGTTGTTTGTGGCCCACCAATAATGATCAAATTTACACTTCCTGTTCTGTTTAAATTGGGGTTTAAACCAGATAGGATATATACCTCCCTGGAAAAGAGGATGAAGTGTGGGATTGGTAAATGTGGTAGGTGCAATGTGGGACACAAATACATATGTAAGGATGGCCCGGTGTTTTCTTTTGAAGAACTCAATAAACTCCCGGAGGATTTGTGATGAAGAATAAAACAGTGATTGTTGTGGGCTCTGGTATCGCGGGACTAAATACAGCATTCTCATTGGTTGAAAAGGGATACAGAGTAAAGGTTATTGAAAGGTCTTCATACATAGGGGGAAAACTAAGGCAACTGGATTTTCAATTCCCAAATGATGCCTGTGGCATGTGTCAGATCTACCCACTTTATGATAGTAGCTTTTTGGATATGTGTATAAGGAGAGGCGTTTCCCATGAAGATATTGAGTTTTATACCAGGGCAGAGGTCATCTCGGTAGAGGGCAAAGAGGGCAACCTTAAAGTGAAAATAAGGAAACATCCACGCGGAGTAAATGAAAATTGCACATCCTGTGGAAAATGTGAAGAGGTTTGTCCAGAAAACAGATTTTCAGAGTTCAACTATATAACACAAAAAGCCATATATAGGGATTATGTAAGGAATTTTCCAGACATATATGCTATAGACTTTAATGCATGCACGAGGTGTGGAAAATGCGTTGAGATATGTCCAGAAAATGCAATAAACTTAGAAGAGAAAGAAAAGGAAGAGACAATTGATGCAGCATATCTTTTTGTAGCATCTGGCATAAAAGAGAGGGATATAAGGTATTTAAAGGAATTTGGAGTGGGAATTTATCCCAATGTTATAATATCAACACATTTCGAGAGGCTCTTATCTGGGAATCGTCCATCCCAAGGAGAATTAAAAAGACCATCTGATGGGAAAATGCCTAAGAAAATAGCATTTATACAATGTATGGGTTCAAGAGACAGGCAAAATCCACGATGCTCTTCAATATGCTGCATGTTTACCTTAAAAGAAGTGAGAATCTTAAAAGAGTACTTTCCTGAAGTAGAACCATGGGTCTTCTATATGGACATGAGGACCTTCACAAAAGGTGGATACCGATATTTTAAAGAAACAGATGCAGTGTTCAAAAATGCAAGACCTGCAAAAATAGAAGAGGATGAAAAGCATAATCTCATACTGTACTTTGAAGAAGGTGGCAAATTCAGAAGAGAAGTTTTTGATCTGGTCGTTTTGTCTATAGGGACAGAGGTTGAGATTCCTTCCTATGTAAACAAAAACGGCATTTACCTTCTCTATGATGAACCACTTGAGATAAGGGAGGCACTTATAAGGTCTTATGAGGCTACCTTGAATGTGCCTGTTTTAGAAAAGGAAAAAGAGGCGTTTAATTTTCCACTTAAGGATGAGTATGTTTTGGGTATTGTGGATACAACGGGTGAATATAAGAAAGAAGGCGACCATATAATAAGGCACCCTCCACTCAGGAATAAAAAAGATGTGGATGCACTTTTAGAAAAACTCAAGAAAGAAGGCATAGACCTCTTCGTTCTCATAGCAAGGAGCAGATATACCACAGAAGGCTTATTGTCTTACAAAGTATCCCCTCTTGCCTTTGAAATTGTTGATAGTGAAAGGGAGAATGACCTTGATTTTGCCGTAAGAAGGTCTATTTTAAAGTTAAGATACAGAACCCCTTCCCTTAAAGATACTCAAAAGGTTGAAAAGAGTGTCCTTGTTGTAGGAGGTGGTGTTGCAGGTATGAGTGCCGCAGTAGAACTTGCAAAGAAAGGAGTGAGGGTTCATCTTGTGGAAAAGCGTTCGGAGTTAGGTGGTGAAGCACTTCATGTAAAAAGAAGAATAGATGGGACTCATGAGGATACCCCAAAGATGCTTATCAATAAGGTTAAAGAATTGGGTATACCGGTGTACCTAAAGAGCGAATTTTTGCGTATAAGAGGCATCCCAGGGGAGTATGTGGCAGATATAAGAAAGGGCAATGATGTAGTAAACATTGGTGCATCAGCAGTTGTGCTTACAACGGGCGCAAAGGCATATATCCCTTCTGAGTATAATTACAAAAACAGTGATAAGATTATAACACAGAGAGAGTTTGAAGAGAAATTTGATAATGTGAAGTCCTTAAAAAGTGTGGCCATGCTACAATGTGTGGGCTCAAGGAACGCTGATTTCCCGGTATGTTCTGTCGTGTGTTGTAAAGATGCGTTAAAAAATGCCATCTACATAAAAGAAAAGAATCCTGCCTGTGAAGTGTATGTGCTATATAGAGATATGATGGCTTATGGCAAAAACGAAGAGTATTACACAGAAGCGAGAAAGAAGGGTGTTATATTTATAAGATACACTGAGGATATGCCACCAAGCTTAAGGATTGAATCTGATGGAGTAATATTAGATGTGCATGATAAAACCTTTGAAATGGATCTTGAGATAAAGCCTGATTTGGTCATACTATCTACAGGGTTTAGACCGAATAAGGAAAATAAGGAGATGGCTGAGAAGTTAGGTATTGATATTGATGAGGATGGGTTCTTTAATACACTGAATGTTAAATTTAATCCCATACAGGCTAAGAATCCTGGTGTTTTTGTGGCAGGTACCGCGCTGGCACCTATGTCCATTGATGATGCTGTAACCAGTGGAAGGGCGGCCGCATCAAAAGTCCTTGATTTTCTGAACAACTTTGGGGTGCATAAAAGATATAGAACAAGTGATGTTAAAGAGAGGACTTGTGCAGGCTGTGGTTTATGCGTGGATGTTTGTCCCTTTGAGGCAAGATACATTGATGAGGATGAGAAGGTGGCAAAGGTTATCTATGACATTTGCCAGGGATGTGGGCTTTGTGTTGCTTCATGCCCATCAGGTTCTGCATATCTTGTAGGAGAAGAAACAAAGGGCATAATAAATGTCCTTTCAGAGATTTAGGAGGATAAAATGGAAGAGGTAATTGATCTATCAAAACTGGATAAAGATTTTAAATACCAGGTTGTTAGAGAACCTGGAGGGGAGGGACTTCTATCGTGCTTTGCCTGTGGAACATGTGCCGCTTCCTGCCCTGTAAGAGAGATTGATGATAGATTTAATCCAAGGAGATTAATAAGGATGGCTATCTTGGGCATGAAAGATAGAGTGCTTCAGGATGAGTTTATTTACCTGTGTTCAGGATGCTATCTCTGTCAGGAGAGATGTCCACAGGATGTAGGTATAACAGAACTTATGACAGCCCTAAGAAATATTGCAGTAAGGGAAGGGTATCTACATCCATCTTTTAAGGCACAACTGGAGTTTGTTTATGAATTTGGAAGACTTTATGAACTTACAGAGTTTGAAAACAAGAAGAGAAAAAAGAACGGCCTTCCCGAATTAAATGCAGTAATTGATGAGGTAAAAACCCTTCTTAAAGAAGCGGGTCTTTCAAAGTTTGTGGAGGTGAAAGAATGAAGTATGCACTGTTTCTTGGATGCACTATTCCTGTAAGGGGTCAGAACTATGAAATCTCTGCAAGAAGGGTGGCAAAAGAATTAGGCATAGAATTTGAAGATATAAAGGAGTTTTCTTGTTGTGGTTTTCCTATAAAGTCAATAGATAAAGAGGCTCAACTCCTTATTAGTGCAAGAAACCTTGCTATTGCCGAGGAAAGAGGGCTTGACATTATAACCCTCTGCAATGCATGTACTATAACATTGCAAGAAGCAAAAATGGAACTTGATGGTGATGAAGAACTCAAACGAAAAATAAACGAGAAACTTAAAAAAATCGGTAAAGAGTATAAGGGCACAGTAAAGGTTAGGCATTTTGCCAGGTTTCTATACGAAGATTACACCGTAGATAAGATAAAAGAAAAGGTAAAGAAACCACTCTCAAATATAAAAGCAGCCGCCCATTATGGATGTCATTTTATAAGGCCAACAGAGGTTTACAGAGATTTTGACGACCCTGAACATCCAGAGAGTTTGGACAAACTCATAGAAGCAACTGGTGCAAAATCCCCAGACTATCCAGATAAGCAGAGATGCTGTGGAGGTGGTATTCTTGGGATAAAAGAGGAGGATGCACTTTTAATGACAAAGGAAAAATTAGACGATATAAAAGAAGTTGGTGCGGATTGCATGATTTCCATCTGTCCTTTCTGCTCTATAATGTATGATGGCAACCAGAAGAAGATTGAGAAGACTTATGAAACAGAGTATAAGATACCAGTTCTTTATTATCCACAACTTTTAGGCCTCGCCCTGGGTATATCAGCGGAAGAATTAGGCTTTAAACAGAACAGGGTGAAGGCAAAGAAATTCCTTGAAAAGGTGGAAGGGAATGGCTCCTGAAGGAAAAAATCACTTTGAGGAGATAGAAAAAGAGCAGAAAATAATAAACAGGGGTCTTGTGAGGTTCAGAAAAAGAGGCAAAGAAAAGGTTAAATCTTTCCTTGATTTTTATAGGGATAGCCAGAAAGGTCCATCTCTTCCCAATAAATTTAGAGAACTTATAAGACTGTGTATTGTTGTTGAGGAAGGTTGCAAGCCCTGCATTTTAAAGCATCTTAAACTCTGTTTTGATGCAGGATGTAGTGAGGAAGAAATTGTGGATGCAATGATTGTCCTTCTTTCAATGAGGGGAGGGATGGTGTATGAGTATATAGGGTTTGTAATGGAATCCGTGGAATATATAAAAGAAAAAAAGGAGGTGTAGAATGCAGGCTAATAAAACCCTTGATACAAGGGGACTGGCATGCCCAATGCCAATAATAAAAACCAAAAAAACCATAGATGAACTAAACGAGGGGGAGATACTCCTCGTAATAGCAGATGACCCAGGGGCAAAGGAGGATTTTCCTGCATGGTGTGAGCAGACAGGGAATGAACTTTTAAAAATGGAAGAGAAAGACGAAGACATTTATATCTACATAAAGAAGGGGGGCAAAAATGAGTGAGAAGAAAAAACTCTTTATAATGGTTACGCATGGGCCTGAAAACCCAGAACTTGCAGTAATCCCATTTGTCATGGGCAATGCCGCACTTTCATCAGGCATAGATGTTGTCATGGGCTTTCAGGGCAATGGTGTAATGCTCATAAGAAAGGGGTGCCCAGAGCATGTGTTTGCTGCCAATTTTCCACCTCTTACTGAACTCATTGAGGCCTTTTTAGAACTTGGGGGAAAGATGTATGTATGCGGACCGTGTGTTAAGTCAAGAAAGATAGATAATAAAGACTTTATTGAAGGTGCCAAGGTCGTAAATGCTCCAACATTCATAAATGAGATAATGACATCAGACAAATCATTGGTATATTAAAATGGAAAAGTCAAAGAAAAAGATTGCAATAGTGGTCTCTGAAAACAGCCTTGATAAGGCTATGATGCCCATGATACTCGCTACAAGTGGGATAGCACTGGATGCAGAAGTGCATGTCTTCTTTACCTTCTGGGGGCTTGAACTTTTAAAGAAAAATTATAAGCCAAAACTTAAAGGCATAATGAAGCCCTTTACAGGTATGATGGTGAAAAAGATGAAGGAGCAGAACATATCAAGTTTTGAGGAACTAAGGAGCCAATGTATTGAACTTGGTGCAAAGTTCTATGCCTGTTCAACTTCAATGGCAATGATGGGGATAAAAGAGGATGATCTTATTGATGGGGTTCAAATATCAGGCGCAACAAAGTTCTTAAAGATAGCACTTAATGCTGATACTACCCTATTCATTTAGGAGGTAAGGAATGAAACTAAAATTCATGGTAAGAACAGGCCCATACTCATATCAGAATATAGATACAGTTTATAATCTGGCAAAAAGGGCGGTTAAAAAGGGGCATGAGGTTTTTATTTTCCTTTATGAAGATGGCACCTTAAATGCCCAAGCAAATATAAGGTCATTAGAAGAAAGAAATATAGCAGAGAGAATGAAGGAACTGGTCAATTTGGGTGTTAAAATAGGTCTTTGCGGTACATGTGCAAAATTCAGAGGTCAGAGCAAAAAAGAGATTGTGGAAGGTATAAAATTCGGTGGTCTTGCTCTTTTAGTGAGAGAAATGCCAGATTGTGATAGGTTCGTGGTGTTTGGATATTAGGAGGTGAAAATGAAGAGGGTGATGGTTTTGATAAATGCAGCACCCTATGGGACAGCAACGCCAGCAGAGGCATACAGGACCGTACAAGGCCTTGCTGGTATGGGTATAGAAACAAGTTGTGTACTAATTGGCGATGGCGTTTTCATTCTTAAAAAGGGGCAAGAACCGCGAGAGATTGATATGCAGAAATTGTCTGATGCATATAAGGCATTATCAGAGTTTGATGTGAAAATATATGTGTGTTCAGATTCACTTAAAGAGAGAGGGTTGACTTTGGAGGATTTGGAAGGTCCCTTTGAATTGGTAGGATGTGAAGAAATGAATGCACTTTTAGACAAACATGACTGTGTTCTTACTTTTACATCAGGAGGATAAAAATGGCAAACCTTTTCATAATAAGTACATCTCCTTTTAAAAGAAGAGAACATAACATGCATCTCTATCTTGCTAAGGAAAATGACGCTGTAATCTTCATTCAAAACGGTGTGTATATTGCACAAGGTATGCCACCTGACTTAAAATCTATAATTGAGGAGAAGAAAAAGCAAAAAGTTAAGTTCTATGCATTAAAAGAAGATATGAAAGCGAGGGGAATTAAAGGTTTTTTTGGAGATATAGTAGACTATGATGGTTTTCTTGAACTTATTGAAACCTATGATAAGGTAATACATTAAAAGGAGGAGAAACATGGAGGTAAAAGGCTATAATATGCCTGATGAACTATACTACCATAAGGAGCATATGTGGGTAAAGGTAGAAGGAGACAAAGCAAAGGTTGGCATTACAGACTTTGCACAAAAACTGGCAGGAGAGATCTCCTTTATAGAACTTCCTGAAGAGGGAGATGAAGTGGAGAAGGACAGTGTTGTAGGTTCCTATGAAACAGGAAAATGGCTTGGTAAGGTTTATGCGCCCATCTCTGGAGAGGTAATAAGCGTTAATGAGGAAGTTGATGATGACCCTGCTATTATAAATGAAGATCCTTATGGAAAGGGATGGCTTTTTGAGGTTAAAATAAGCGACATGTCAGAACTTGATACCCTTATGAAGGGGGAGGAAGCAAAGAACTGGCTTTTAGAGGAGATAAACAAGCACGAAGAAGAGCAAAAATAAGATGGATGTTTTTGAATGTATCAAAACAAGAAGGAGCATACGGGCATATAAGAGCAAACCCATTGAAGAGGAAAAACTCATGAAGATAATGGAAGCCGCCCGTCTTGCTCCTTCAGCACATAATCATCAACCATGGAAGTTTATCTTAGTAAGGGACGATAAGAAGAAAAAAGCCCTTTCACTTGCGTGCTGTGGTCAAAAATTTGTAAAAGATGCAGATACCATTGTTGTGGGGCTTGGGCTTAAAAAACACAGATTCAGAAATGGCATAAATAGTAATGCAATAGATGTGACAATCGCACTTGAGCATATAGTACTTGAGGCGTGGGAACTTGGCATTGGTTCATGCTGGATTTTGGCGTTCTTCCCGGATAAGGTAAGGAAAATTTTGAAAATTCCAAACGATATAGATATTGTCGGTATTTTAACATTGGGATACCCAGAGGAAATGCCAGATCAACGTCCTAGGAAGGATATTAAGGAGATTTTATGTAAAGAAGAGTTCTGCTAACAGCGGCCTCTTGCCATTACGGCAATACATTTTAGCAACGAAAGTATGCTCTTTTATACCTCATTTCATTATGAAGCCCAATCTACAAATAAAGATATGTTAAATATTCTTAGGATTTACCTTTTATAAATAGGACAACACTAAAACTTTTTGGGCATCGTAAGAGATGCCCTCTTTATCTGCAATTTTATCCAAGTATGTGCTTACACCTTTCCTCTCAAAGCACATCAAAAATTGACCATACAGGCAATTTAGCATAAAATATCTATGTTTAAACTGGAGGTAAAAATGAAAGAGGAAGAGTTGAACAAACTTCTGAAAAAGGCTGAGAAACCGCAGGAAGATGCTCTAAAACTTCATCCCTATTATGAAGGTAAAATAGAGACTGTTAGCAAGGTACCAGTGAGAGATTCAAAAGACTTTGCAATCTGGTATACCCCAGGAGTTGCAGCGCCATGCAAAGAAATACAGAAAAACAAAGATTTAGTATGGGAATACACTGCGAAAGGGAATACTATTGCAGTTGTTTCTGATGGTACAAGAATATTGGGACTTGGAGATATAGGTCCATGGGCAGGATTGCCTGTTATGGAAGGTAAAGCACTTATCTTTAAGCACCTTGGTGGAGTGGACGCAGTGCCAATCTGTCTAAATGAAAAGGATCCAGATAAATTCATAGAAATTGTTAAGGCCCTTGAACCTTCTTTTGGGGGAATAAATCTTGAGGATATTGCAAAACCCAAGTGTTTTTACATACTTGAAAGGCTTAGAAAAGAAATGGATATACCAGTATGGCATGATGACCAGCAGGGAACAGCCGCTGTAACAGTAGCAGGCATGATAAATGCAGCGAAACTAACAGGAAGAGATTTTAAGAAATTAAAGATTGTAATGATAGGGACAGGTGCAGCGGGCCTTGCGACACTCAGGCTTTTAGTGCTTGCCGGGGTTGATCCTGGTAATATAATTTTAGTTGACAGGCATGGTATAGTATATAAAGATAGAGAAGACCTCAAGGAAAAGTTTCCTTACAATTATGATCTTGTGATAAAAACCAATGCAGAACAAAGGCGCGGAGGGATTGATGAAGCCTTTGAAGGGATGGAAGCCTTCATAGGTTATTCATCAGCAGGTTCTGTTTCAAAAAAACATATCCAGAGCATGGCTAAAGACCCCATAGTATTCGCATGTGCAAATCCTGTACCTGAGATATGGCCATGGGAGGCAAAGGAGGCAGGTGCGAAGGTAGTTGCAACAGGCCGCTCAGACTTTCCCAATCAAGTTAATAACTCCTTAGGGTTTCCTGGCATATTCAGAGGAACTCTTGATGTTAGGGCAAAGACCATAACGGACGAAATGTGTCTTGCTGCGACTTTTGAACTTGCGAAAGTTGCGGAAGACAAGGGTTTAAGGGAAGACTATATTATTCCAAGCATGGACGAGTGGGAGGTTTATCCGAGAGAGGCTGTTAAAGTTGCCATGAAGGCCATTGAACAGAAGGTAGCGAGAAGGATTTATTCAGAAGATGAACTCTATAAAATGGCAGAGGAGAAGATACGCCGCGCCCGCCAGATGACAAAGGTTCATATGGATAAATTTATAAAACCCATGCCAGAAGGCATTTAGAAAGATTACAAGAACCATTCAAAAAGCCCTCCATATGGAGGGCTTTTTTATAATTTAAATATCAGGATTGATGGATACAACCTTATTGCCACCTTCCATTTTGGCAGTTTTAACAGCCTGCTGTGCTCTTTGTATTAGGCTTTTCAAAGTATCCTTCTTAAATGCTGAAGATGATGTAACCCCAATGCTAACAGTAATCTTTTCTCTTGGAAAAGGATAATTCTCCACTCTCTTTTTAACCTTTTGAGCAAGCACAACTGCCTGCTCAAGCGTTGTTCTTGGAAGTAAAATGGCAAATTGAGCATTCCCCACTCTTGCAATGGTATCTTGTCCTCTCAAAGTTCTTGAAAGAATAGTACCAATGGCTTTTATAACGCTGTTTGCATCTTCCTCAGTATAACTTTCCACATATTCCTGAAACCCATCAACATCAAGTACCATCATAGAGAGAGGATATCCAGCACTATGAGAGAGGTCAAGTTCTTCTTTCGCAATATTCACAAAGTATTTCATATTAAAGACATAACTAACAGGGTCAAGGAAAGCTATTCTTCTTAACATCTTTATGGTTTCTAAACGTGATATAGAAAGTCCAAGTATAGAACCAAATAAGGTTGCAGCAGCATAAACTGGGTGCTCTCTATGAAATGGTATTTTTGAAAGAAATACTATCCACCCAACCTTCACTCCTTTCTCTATTGGAATTGGTGCTACTATAACAAAGTGTTTCACTCCTGATGCGCCCATTGTTTCTTCCTGTTTGAAATCAACATGCATAATTTCGTTCATGAATATTGAAGGATCCTTAGACTCAGGGTATTTTGTAACGATAGAAAGATCACTATCAAGAACGCAAGCACCAACAAATCCATATCTCGTGCAGAATGTTTTCAAAACATTCTCTAAACTTGTTTTTTCATTACCTGGAGCTATTCCAAGCAGAGTTGAAGATAAATAGGAAAAGTTATAAAGAAAGTTCTTTTCTCTAATATTTTCGTGTGCCAAAGCCTCCATCTGCGAGAGAAAACCAGCCCAAATAAAAATAAACACTGTAATAAGGATAAATAGAACAACAGTGAAATAGAGTGGCCCCTTACTGAGAACAGGCAGTGTTATCTTTGGAACAACTATTATATCAAATTCACCAAATTTAACAGACTTATATGAGTTTTTAGGAAAGAAAGCATTTATCCTATCTTTTATTTGAGGAAACTTACTTTCATTGGCAGATATGAGTTGTTTTTTGTAGTATATTCCTACCAAGGCAGGTATGCCTACAGTTATATGAGACAAAAGTTCGGGAGTAAGCGGTATAAACATGACAATACTTTTAGAACCACTTACATTAACCTTAAGTGGTATAAAGAACTTCTCTCCATCGGGTGTATAAAATGCATAACCAAATAAGTCGTTAGAAACAAAATTTTGAGGAATTTTTAGACCTTTAACCTTGCTCGATTCCCATATAACTTTACCGCTTTTATTGATAACCATTACAGAAAGCGTTGGCCAGTTAGTCCTTAATCCGAGAATGAGGGCTTTTAACTTATCAATGTCCCCTCCTGTTTCTATCACCTGCCGGGCAAATGTTGAGAGGGTACCGCTTATACCTGTATTAACTATACGATAAGTTTTTTCACTTAGCGATTTCTGGAGTAAATTGTGTGTATGTACAGCCCTGTCAAGAGACATGTATAATATAGTGCTAGCAATGGCAAGATAAAGAATAAATGGCAAAAAGAGGGGACTTTTTGTAAATCCCTTTATACCAATGAGGAATTTGTTGCTCTGCATAGTATAAATTATAAAGATAGTTATAAAAAAATTCAAGAACATGAGCTTCCTCAAAAATAAATCTATTTGAAATTAATGTTGATGATGCTCCCCTTCACCAATAGGGAGAATTGAGGGAACAATGCCCGCTCGTGTAGATTATTTTTGAAAAACGCCGTTTTGTTGAACAATCGCATATCATTGTTTATAATTTTATACTAACGGAGGGTTAG
>CAJXJZ010000002.1 GCA_913055745.1 uncultured bacterium
ATAGACCAGAGGATAGGAGTGATATAGAGGAGAAGATAGGTGATGTATACATGTACATAGGTGATTTCAAAGAATCACTTAAATTTTACGAGAGTGCTAAGGAACATGCTCCCCAAGTGGAGAAAAAATATGTTTATGATATTGACATTGCGTGGATTTTGAAGGAACAAGGAAAGGCTAAAGAGGCTGAAAGGAAACTATTAACAGTTCTGAGATATTTGACTTCATCACAGAAAGCCTCCCTTGCTACAGCGCATAATGTACTTGCTGCGATTTATATGGATAGGGGACGTTATAAGGAAGCAGAAGAGCATTTCATGAAAGCCCTTAAGTTAAGGGAAGAGATCGGGGATAGAAAAGGAATGGCTGCTGTATATAATAACTTAGGGATTTTGTACTCAAATCTTGATAACTATGAAAAAAGCATGGAGTATTACAATAAAGCGAAAGAAATATATGAGGAGATCAACTTTAAGGATGGAATGGCTACAATGGCATTAAATATAGGGGTATTATATGTTGAACTTTATGATTTTGATAAGGCAATAGAATTATATAAAGATGCGATAAAGATAGATTCCTTAATAGGAGCAAAGGGGCAGTTAATACGTGTATACAGAAATCTTGCCTCCCTGTATAGTACCCTTTTAATGGAAGAGCAGTCTATTATGTATTATGAAAAGGCCCTTGAGATAGCAGAGGAAATAAATTCACCATACAATAAGTTCCTTCTGTTTTTAAATTTTTCTTCTATCTATATAAATAGGAAGGATTTTGAGAAAGCCATGGAATATCTTGAAAAAGCACGCAGGGTAGCAGAAGAACTGAATGATGACTCGGTTTGGGTTTCCTATTATGATAATCTCATAGATTTTTATGAGGAACAAGGAAAATTTGCAAAAGCGTATGATATGGCAAAAAAGGCGTATGAACTTACAAAAAATGTCAATGAGAACAAAAGTTCATACGAGTATCTTTCCTATTATTTTATCATTGCTAGGCTTGCTGCAAAGTGTGGAAAGATGAGAAGCGCTAAAATATATTTAAGGAAGGTATTTGAACATCCGAAGTTTAATAGCCCTATAGAGCAAAGACAGGCATATATAGCATATAATCTTGGTCTTATCTATAAAGCATTGAGAGAAAATGAAAAGGCAAAGGAATACCTTAATAAAGCACTTGAGTTTTACTCATCGAAAGGACACAAATTAAACTTTAAAAACATTAAAGAGGAACTCTCCAATCTCTGAATAATAAAAAAGTACTTTTTGGACCTTCTATGGGTTTTATGCTATGGGTTTTATGTAAAAATAAAAGGGGGCTTATGCCCCCTCTTTTATTTAAAACTTTACTATTGCGCTAACTGTTGATGCAAGTTGGGATGGTGTGCCTGTTAAAAAGTATGGGCCATTAAATAGTAGGTCATGTGCAATGTTCGCATCTATCCTTACATTACTACCTACGTTGAGATACGCACCTATTGCAACATTGAGTGGTGCATCAGCAAACCCCATTGTAGAGTTTGATGTAGATCCATTTTTATTTTTGTTATAGGTGAAAATATTTCTTGTAATACCAGTCCTAAATCCTAACTTTGATGAAACGAGAGTTTCTCCTCCCAGTACAAATCCAGAGTTTATCGCTATGCTGCCAGTTGAGTCATTTATACTCACATTTTCAACGTTTAGATTTAATCCACCTATTATATTTACCCATCTCATAGGATGCATATATTTGCCAATCTTTGCATCAATATCCAATGTTGAACCGTTACTGAATGTAGTGCCGTTTTGTTCATAGGCGTCTTTAAAAAAGTTAATATGCATTGCTGCTATGGTTTTCTGCGTCCTTGAGCCATTGAAGAACCTGAAGTTCATACCAATTGTGGGTATTCCCGCAAATTTGAGTGTATCAGTCGGTGCCGTATAGCCTTCATCCTTCCAATGCTGCATTGCAAAGTTCAATGATGCATCAATTCCCATGTTGTCGTTTGTGTAGGATATACCAGGCATTATACCTAAGAACATAGCATTATATGAGTATGTGGTATCCTTGGCGGGCGTTTGTGAGAGGTTTCTCATGCCCATATTAACCTGAACGCCGAGGTTAAGATTCCCCATGCCCATTCCAAGAACAAAGCTATATGCATTGACCCTTAGAGGATTGGTGGGATGGTTGGTCATATAGATAGGTCTATTGCCGAGGATGCCGAATGCCATTTTGTTGTTGTTAGTAATAAGCAAACCTGCAGGATATGTTCCCATATTCCATGATGGGAGTGTGCCAAACTCAAGGGTAGCCATTTTACCAAAGTTCAGTACAGTTGATGGGTACAAAGTTACATTTTGTTCATCATTTATCAGAAGGTCAACATCACCTCCCATAGTTGCTACTCTTGTTTCGGTAGCACTTACGCTTGCCACCATTGCCAGTATGGCTATTACTTTTTTCCAGTGTTTCACCATATCTCCTCCTTTTTGGTGATTAAATTATAAGGTTTTACCTTTGAATGTGCAATTTTTACATGAGATAGCAATAAATAAAAGAGAAATAAATGAAAATATAGAGACATATATTGTCCACATGAATGGAAAGCGATAGAAAATCTTTAATAATGAATGTCCTTTTGGAATGACTATAGTAATGAACTCTCCAAAACCTTTGATTATTGGGGTATTCTTTCCATTTAAATACACCTTTATACCCCTATGATAACGATATGGGATAAAAAGGTATTTTTTGCATGGAGATTCAATGTCCATAAAAAGGGTATCGGATTTGAATCTCATATTTTGTATGTGTGCCTTATCGTGACATGAATCAATATCTTGAGAATTAGAAGCAATGGGAATAATAGAGTCCCATTTATAGGGCGTACTTGTAAAGTCCTGAAAGGTGAAATCAGGCTTTATTTCTTTAAATGCGTAGAATCTGTATTTATTATGATTCATTTCTGATTTATAAATGTAGAAAGGAAAAAGGCTATCTGAAATGGCAAAGGTATGTATTTTTATTGGTTTTGTTGTTATTATCCCATTTATTCCAAAAATTTTGAAAAATTGTTCACGCGCCTTTTCACTGAATGTATCATTTAGTATGTAGCATGAACTTAATAAAAAGTCCGAAAAAAGTTGAGGTGCTGTGAAGGGTGAGCCCGTTTCATCGCTATCCTGAATGAATAGGTTGCCAATATAGTACCTATAGTAAGTGTTTATGAGTCTTATGGTATCTGTTTGAGGAAGATAGTAATACTTCTTTATAGAATCATAAATAGTGACAGGGAACGATATACCTTCTCTAAAATAGCGTGTATTTTTAATTGGATGATATGAGTATAATATTTTTTTAAGATTTTTGGGGGAGGTCGTCACAAACAGTCTTGAAGTGGTGATATAGATCTCAAATAGGAATATACCTGGTAGTAGTACGCCTATGATTCTGAACCGTCTGCTCAAAAAGAGTAGAAGTAAGATAGCGTATAAAAAGAATAAAACAATGTTTGACCACTCGGAGAAAGTAAGTATATCCGATTGGCTGAATGTCTTACCAAGAGCAAGCCTGGCAAGTATATAGTTTAATGCAATAAAACCTATGATAAAATAAAATAGCGATCTTGTTCTTTTGGACAATTTTGGATTTTTTAACAGAAGTTCAGCTCCTTTCCCTGCTAAAATGGATAAAGAAAAGGCAAGTGGAATAACCCACCTTATGTGAAATCTAAAGTTTTTGATGATAGGGAGTTTGGATAGTATAAGGTATGTTGGGTTATATTTGACAAACATTAAAGAAAAAGATATAAGTGCCATTATTTTCCAGATACTCAATTTTTTGTCCTGTTCTTTCCATGAAACATCGGCAAGGAGTATGCCACTTAAACTTAGAGTTATGGATTCTATGGATAAAAAACGTCTTATAATCATATGAAAGCCCTGGAATCTTGGAAAAAAGAAGTATGGAAAGTGTATAAGAAAATTCAATCCTCCTTTCTGCATCCAGTGGTATCCACCCCTATATTTTTTAAGTGTTATCATCCCTTTTTCCCTTAAAAGAGACAAAGCAGGCATTATTTGTGGGAGGGCAATGAAAATCGCTAAGATATGAACCATTACAAAGAACAGCAATTTGTTTTTCAGTTTAAAGTTGCTTTCTTGTTCTAATAGAATGTATATTAAAAGGCTTGTGGAAGACATATAAAGGGCCTGTGGATGATAGGCAAAAATCTGAAGTGTTATAAGCAAGGTTGTGAATATAGCGAATCTTAACTGGCCTTTTATAAAAAACCTTCTTGTTGTAAAGAATATCCATGGCATAAGGGAGAATACCTCAATCATATTCATGAATGGATGTCGTCCTGTGAGTGGACCTGAGAAGGTGAAAAATATGGCTGCTATATACGCACCCTTTTTCAAACCCATGTCTTTTGAGAAGAGAAACATGCCAGAGTATGTGATGAAGTATGTGGTGAGCATCTCAAGTGTGTAGCCTATATGAATATTGTTGAACCAGATAAATATGTATTTTAGAGGATAAAATACGCCGAATTGGCCTTCAGATATAATTGGAAGGCCAAAGCCATAGTTCCAGATGTATAAAAAAGGCCTATGATGCATGAGCGCGTTATGAACAAACCACCTTAAAGGGATATGTAGAAAACTCACATCTTCAAAGAAAAATACACCCATAAAAAGTTTATGGGAGAATATTAAAAACGGTAGAAGGAACAAGATGTATTTAAGTGCCTTCTGATTTTTCATACATAAAGTATAAAAGCCTTAAATAAAACTTCCAAATCTTTGACAGGACATAGGCCCTATTATATAATTTAACAAAAATAGGAGGTGGATTATGAAGAGGGCGTTTTTTGGGTATTTGCTATTCGCTGCTATGATTCTTGGCACATCCTGTAAGAAGAAACAAGATGGTGGTGCCAATAATAATCCTCCCGAGCAAATTGCCGATATACATGGGGATTGGGTTGGAAAGTGGCAGTCAGATGTGGGTGATACTGGCACAGTCCATCTTAAGATCAATCAGGTAAGTGATTCTGTTGATATAAGTGTTATCTTTGATTCTATGTATACGGATACTTTCATTATGATTGGGCGATTAGATAAAGACCATATAAGTGGATATGCATATTCCACGCATAATGATACGTTTAAATGCATTTTCTCGCTAACTTATGATAACGATACCCTCACAGGCACCTACAACTTTGATATACACCATAAAGGTTCATGGTGGGCAGTAAAAGGCACACACCTTGTTGAGATAGGGTGGAACTATTTTGGCAGTCTCTCTGGGTATCTCAATGATGCATTCTATTCATCTGATGGCATGCTCTACCTTGCTTCCACACTTGGGCTATATGCATCCTTGGATTATGGAATAACTTTTGAATTGGTTGATACCACGGGGTTTTATTCTATGTGTGATGCAGATGGAACAATTTATGCTACCGCATTTGGCAAGGTTCTCAAGAGTGATGATGGGGGTAATACATGGCAGGACATAACCCCTTCGGGTTTTCAGGGAGGAAGTGGCACTATGATAAGGTTCAGAAGCCGTGATGAAGGGTTTATTGTAAGTGGTGATGATGTATATTACACATCAGATGGTGGTAATAACTGGACAGTCAATGAAAACGTACTGCCAGGCCTTTCCAAGAGCGTGTATGTTACATCTTCTTCCGTATATGTAGCAGGATATATCCCAGGCCAGACTTATGGTGGCTTTGCCGCAGTATCAGGGGATAATGGCGCTACATGGACCCAGTTTGATATAGGCAGTACATACGAGGTAGATGAGTTATGGGGTATTTATGTAGATGGTGATAAAATACTACTTGGTGGAAAGAAATATAAAAGTGGTACAGATGACCATGACTTGAGGATACTGCTTTACTCTGAAGATGGTGGAAACACATTTGAAAAGAAGACCTTTCAAACAGTGCCAGAACACGATGAATGGATTGGCCCTGTAATGATAAGCCAAGGCAGGCTTTATGCCGCTAATGTCTATCCATCAGGCGACCTTATAGTATATTCTTTTAATCCAGATAGAGTGGATACAATAAAGGGTTTTTCAGGTTCTACTCCATCGAGGATGCTTGATTATGGAAATGGCAATATGGGGCTTGTTGCAAATACTGCTTCTGGTGATATTGCTGTATTTTATTATAGAAGCAATTAATAGTAATTGCCTATACTGACATTAAAGGTGCTTTTTCTTGATATACTTTTTAGATTGGTTTGCCATGCCCAGTCAAGTTTTAAATAACCTATGCCGATGTTAAACCTTAATCCTGCGCCAATATCGGCATTTAAATAAAGAAGTGTGTAAGGATTTTTAAAAAACCTTGGCCTTTTAGAAGACCATGCAGCACCTGCATCAAAAAACAAGATGCCGTTTATACCCTGAATAGAAATAGGAAGTGGAAATCCGAGTTTTAGATATTCTATAAATGGGGTACGAAGTTCTGTATTTAAAAGAAACATAGATGTACCCTCAAGTCCCTCATATGGATAACCTCTTAAGGTTTCAGGACCACCGAGATAGAAAACGTATTTATCTTTACCAATAGATTTTCCACCAACTACTCTTATGGCAAATGTGCTATACTTTGAAAGACCAATATAGTATCTGTTATCAGAAAACAGTAGTCCGAGGTCGTAGAATGTTGAAGACATCTTAATGGACTTTGAAATGCCCTGATAAAATCTTAATCCCTTTTGTGGAATGCCAAAATAGTTATAGAGCACATTGTCATAGACAAGGGCTGCTCTTGGCATGAGATTATAACCCGTCTTTTCTTGCTTTAACATATAATCATATTGAGAAAGATAGATTTCACTTTTGTACCGCTCTAAGGCCATCCCCCCTTCCACCCTTAAGAACCTGTTTAATGGATAGTAAAGGTCCCAGGAGAGACCTGTTTCTTTCGCAAAATAGAAATTGTTATTGTAATCATAAAATGCGTCAGTGTACTGATAAATGCTTATATTGTGGTCTATTCTTTTTGGAAGATAAGTGTATGAAAATAGGAAGTTTGAGTTGGTTATATCGCCTGATAGATCAGTGATTATATCTAATCTCCTATCACCAAGTTCATCAGATAAACCAAGATACAACATACCCTCTACCCCAAAACCGCTCATATAAGTCATATAACCGTGGATATAGTCTAATGATAGGGTAGGTTCTAGTTTTGTTCGTGTGATATACTCGGCTGGCTTAAATGAGAAGAACGTTCCTGTTTCAGAAAAATCGGTTTCTTTTTTGGTATCTTGGCCTAAAATGATGTCGTATCCACCTCTATTCAATACAGAGTATGCAATTTTTTTTGACGGTGAGACCGAGTAGTTTACCACCATGGATGAGATATTGGATACTCTATAGATTTTATTGGTACTCAGGTCTAAGGAAAAGAGGTTAATGCTTCCAGAATCATCTGCAATAAAATAGATATTGTTTGTTGATTTTGAATAAAAGGGTTCCCGCATTATATTTCTGTATGGAGTAAGCCTTTTAATTTTTTTGGTATTTGTATAAAAAAGAAACATTGCATATCTTCCGTATGCAAACCCCTGCTTGTGATTCCTATCAGACACAAAAACCAGGGTGGTATCGTTTAAAAATCGTGGGTCTTTGTCATCATAAAAATCATCGGTCAATTTAAACAAAGTATTCCTTTTCCTGTCATAGATATAAATATCTTCCTTTCCATTTTGAATACCAGCGAATGATATGTATCTTGATGAGGGCGAAAAGACAGGTGTATATATTGCATCAAGGTCAAAATGTCGCTTAAAGATTATCTTTTTTCGTTTTAAGTCCATTATTATAAGGGCGTCCCCCCTCCCTGTCTGTGTTGCTATTACAAAAAGGGAATCATCAGTTGAAACATCATACCCAGGGCGAAGCACATGGATACTTTCAAAATCAGGTTTCATCTCTCCTTTAATTACCTTTCCTATTACCCTTCCTGTTTGAGAGATTACCAAAACATCTGTCCTTCCACTTTTATCGCTTACCAAGAAGATTTTACTACCATTTTTAGAAAAAAGTGGATAGGAGTTAAGGAAGTTTTTCCATTTTTCATGGTTTATCACAATAAAGCCTAATGAGGATGGTAGTTTTTTGTCACGGAGTATGGGAAAGTATGTTGTTTTAACATAGTCTTGAAAACTTCTATCAAAGTCTTCTGTGCTCATCCCAAAGGTTTTTTCTATACTTTTGTCAAAGTTTCCTGTGTAAACAAGGTTGCCAAAGAATTCCGCAGGGGCCTTTTTCCCATATTTCTCGCTTATGAACCTATAGATGAGTTGGCCTTCCTTATAAACAATATAACCTCCATACTGGTTTAGGTCTTTTATGTGAAGTAGCCTGTCCTGAAGGGCTATATCCCTTATATATGCCTCTGATGCCTCGTCCCAACCCAATGAAAAATACTCTGCCATTCCTTCCATAACCCATAATGGTATGGTATTCAGGATGCTTGTATAGAGAAAATTCTTGTAGTTGTTCTTTATCATCATGTATTGGAAAACATGCACGAGTTCATGCCTGAGGACGTGCCTAAACTCTCTATATGAACCTGAAAATGGTACAACAACGCGGTTTTTCAGGATTTCAGTAAAGCCTCCTACTCCTTCTTCAATAATGCCTGGTATGACATTTGTTTCTTGAAAGTCCTTATAGGAGGCGTATATAACCACTGGTATCTTATTATCTGGTTTAAATCCAAAGAGGTTTGTATATTCAGGGAAGGTTTGCTCAAGGACAGATAGGGCAAAAGTACTCAAAAATTTTTCCCCATCATAATAATACACCTTAAAGTGTTCTGTCTCGCTTACTTTCCAGTTGTAATGGTGTGTTTCATATTTGTTTTTACCAAATGTGTAAGCAAAAAGCAGGAGAGGGAAGAGCAGAGTTGAGATAAAGCGGACCATCAATCAAAGAAAGATTGATAAGGAATGATGTAATTAAGCGGGTTTACTGGTTTATTGAGGATTCTTACCTCATAATGGAGATGGGGACCTGTTGACCTTCCTGTATTGCCAACCCTTGCTATAATCTGTCCTCTTTTAACCTTTTGTCCGGGGCGCACAAGGACCATACTCAGATGGCCATACCTTGTTGTAATACCTATTCCATGGTCAATTTCCAGCATAAGGCCATACCCACCCTTAGTCCTTCTTACCCTTTTTACTATGCCGTCTGCTGGTGCATATATTGGGGTACCGATGGGCGCTGCAAGGTCAATACCATAATGAAAATGCATTCTTCCTGTAAATGGGTCATGCCTCATGCCAAATCCTGAGGTAAATCTCCCATTACACGGCAAGATTGATGGTGTATGAGACCTTATATAATTATCTCTTTCTAATTTATTTTCAATCTTCTGAAAAGAGGCCATCTGTATATCAACAAATTTTTCTAATTTTCTGATTTTCTCGTCTAAATCAACGACGGGTTTAAGGTCTTTTGTTGGAGGCTCTTCTATTTGACCACCTATACCAATATTCTTTAGTTCATAGGGTACAGGTTGTACACCTGCATAAGTAGCGAGTGCTGTATATTTATGATAATAATCATCAATAGTGCTATCCAGTAGCGCTGTTTTTTGCTCCAACGCCTTTACTTTCTTTTTCAAGTAGTTATTCTCTGTAACATATTGGTTTAGTTTGTACCTTGCCACATTGTAGTTTATAAAGTGGTATAAAAGAAATGTAAATGAAATTAGGAAAAGTGAAATACTTATGAAAATAAATTTAACAAGGCCCTTACTTAATGAAAGGTCTTTTCCACCCTTGGTCTCATCAGAAAAAATCTTTATTAATATACGCCTCTTCATAATGTTATAATGATAATGCTATCTTTGCGAATTATCAAACCCGCAAAAAACGAAGTTCTTTAATAATGAAAAAGTTAGTATTTTGTAGTGTTTCAAAAAGGCAAAATTTAAGAGAGATTTTCTTGATGTTGAAAAATCATCACCTATCATCGCCTTCTCCATGTAATGTATTATGTCTTTGTCTTTTTGCAAGTTTTTCTATATTCGTTTTTGCTACATCTTCCATCGATATGCCCAGTTCAAAACATATCGCAGCAATATACCATAAGACATCTCCAAGTTCCTTTTTTACAGCATCTTTAAACTCCTCATCCAATTGATAATTTTTATCCCTTATAAGTTTTTTAAATTTTTCTGCAACTTCGCCTGCTTCGCCAGAAAGACCCAGTACTGGGTAAAAAAGATTATTACCCCTTTTGGGATAAACGGCTGTTTTGGCGGCAAGTTTTTCGTATTCCTCAAATGTCATTTTTATACTCCTTTGATATATAAAGATAAAGCAGAACTTGGGAAATCAAAAATATACCCTTGACAGTTCACATGAAAATGATTATCATTATTATAAACAAAAGGAGGTATAATATGTGGGGTAGAGGATTTGGAAGAGGTTTTGGAGGCGGTTGGAACCGCGGTATGGGATTTGCCCTTAGATGGGGCATTGGTAGAGGATTCGGAAGAGGTTTTGGATTTGGGGCAAGACTTGGGTATTGCCCATGGACAGGACTTCCTCGTGGATGGAGATGGGGGTATGGATATACCTACAATGCTTATACCTATGGGGCCAATGCACCGTATCTACCGAACGATGTCTCTCCTTATGGCTACAATGCGCAGTATGGCACAGGTTCTTATGGTACAAATTATTCCCCATATGCTCAAGTGGACATGCAGAATGAAGCGGCAATATTGAGGAAAAGGCTTGATGAGATTACAAAGAGAATAGAGGAATTGGAGGGGAAGTAATGAAGGTAGTTATAACATCAGATGGCCCATCTCTTGATGCGCCTGTTTCTATGGTCTTCGCAAGGGCGCCTTATTTTATATTGTATGACCTTGCTACAGATAGATATGAAGCACATCAAAATCCTGCCTCTGGCGCGTTTGGTGGAGCAGGACCAATGGCGGCCAATTTTGTAAGTAGTTTGGGTGCTAAAGCCCTGGTAACAGGTGGTTTTCCTGGTCCAAACGCACAGGGCGTTATAATGGGACTTGGCATTGAGGTTATTCAGTTTCAGGGTCTTGTAAAGGATGCTGTCTCCATGTTGAAATCAAGATATAATATAAAACCACTTACAAAGGAAGAAGAGTTAAAATTACTGAAAGAAGAGAAGGCGAAGATAGAAGCAAGACTTAAAGAGATAGAAGAAAGACTGGGTAATAAACAATAATAAATTGTCTATGGCTCCCTCAATGGGAGCCATTTTATAGAAATAGGAGGATTTTTGGAGTATACGTTTGGACCTGTGCCTTCAAGGAGACTTGGTAGGTCGTTGGGGGTAAATCCTATACCGTTTAAAACCTGTAATTACTCTTGTGTCTATTGTCAATTGGGGCATACTATCAATTTTACCAACAAAAGGGAAACATTTTTCCCCCCTGATGAAATGGCAGATGAGATTGTAGATGTATGTAAAAAGAAGTTTGATAAGATTGATTACATCACATTTGTGGGTGAAGGAGAGCCCACACTTTATAAAGGGCTTTATACTGTAGTAGAAAGTATTAAAAAATCCTGTAATAAGCCAATAGCAATTATAACAAACGGCGGTCTTTTCTATGAAAAAGAGGTAAGATGGGATGTATCTCTATTTGATGTTATATTAAGTAAGATAGATGCACCGGATGAGAGGACATTTAGAAGAATAAATAGGCCCTATAAAGGGATAACCTTTGAGAAATTTATAAATGGTATGATGGCATTAAAAAACGAGTTTAAAGGAAAACTCTGGATTGAGACAATGCTCGTGAAGGGCATAAACGACACAGAAGATGTACTTTATAAAATAAGACAGGTACTTGATACGATAAACCCCCACAAGAGGTTTGTTAGTATCCCAACAAGACCACCGCAGGAAGAGTGGGTAAAGATCCCAGACCCTGATACACTTTTTAAGGCATTTAAGATACTAAATGCCGTGCCCATATATGAAGTAGAGTATGGAGAGTTTGACTTAGGCGATTCCATTGAACAGGGTATTCTTACGTTAATAAAAAGGCATCCCCTCCGCATGGAGGAAGTTTTGAAGGTATTGAGAGAAAGAGGGATAGATAATCCAGAAGATTACATGAAACGCATTAAAGAGAAACATGGAATAAAACTCAAAGAATTTATGGGATTTACATATTTATTGCCTCCTGAAAGGAGATAAAAAAGCATATAAGAAGACCAGCAAATATACGAAGTTGGTGTTTTTAACTTTAATATACCTTTTTAGCATGTTATAATAACTATAGTATGCTTAAACAAAAACTGGGCAGATTTGAGATTAAAGAGTGGATAGGCGGGGGGCAGTTTTCTGATGTGTATCTTGCTATAGATACCATTATAGATAAAGAATTTGCTTTAAAGATACCAAGACAACGAGCGAAGGAGATAGATATGCTAAAGCAGGAGGCAAAGATCCTCGCCTCATTGGAACATCCAAATATTGTAAGGTTTTATTCCATAGAAGAGTTTGTGGATAGAATTGTTCTTGTCATGGAATATATAAGAGGCCAATCTCTAAAATCGTATCTTGAGAGGGAAAGGCGGATTTCTGTTGATAGGAGCCTTTCTATAATTAAGATGGTATTGGAGGGTGTGGGATATGCACATAGACAGGGCATATTACATAGAGATATAAAACCTGAAAACATTCTTATTACCGATGAGGGAAAGGTTAAGATCACGGATTTCGGTCTTGCAAAGATTAAATCAGAACTTTCCATGTCTCTTTCTGTCGCAGGAACACCACTATATATGTCTCCTGAGGCATGGAAAGGAGAATATGATAAAAGAAGCGATATATATTCCATTGGTGCTATATTGTATGAAATGTTATCAGGGATGCCTCCATATGAAGGTGCATCCTTTGAAGAGTTGAGGCACAAGATACTTCATGGCAAGTTAAGAAAAATAAGAGGGATTCCTCCAAATCTCTGGATAGCCATAGAAAAGGCGTTGGCAAAGGACCCTGGTGTTAGATTTAGGTCATGCGAAGATTTTTATAGGGCTCTTGGGTCTGGTGGTTATATGCTGGAGATTAATGACCTGGTTACAGACGAGGGTAAAAAAAGTGAAATACTTTCAGGTCTTACACCTGTGCAAAGGGAGGCTGTAAAAAGTGGGAATGGTATTATTATTGTACTTGGAAGTGCAGGCACCGGTAAAACCTATACCCTTGCAAGGCGTATTGCTTATTTAATTAAGGAGAAGAAGGTTGAGCCAGAAAATATTTTAGCAATAACCTTTACTGGTAAGGCGGCAGAGAACTTAAAACTTGAGGTTTCTTCGCTTGTTGGAGAACTTTTAACAAAAAAACTATGGATAGGTACCTTTCATCAGATGGCAATGAGGATATTCCTAAGTGCCGCAGATAGGCTTGGGTTTGATGAGGAGAATCTTACCATTATATCACCCGAAGATGCACTCTCCATTATTGATAGCCTCTCCTCAGGGGGGAAGGCAAAATCAATAAAACGTGCGATAGATAGGGCTAAAACAAATCTTATAGGTCCAGAAGAATACAGAAGGTTTGCTAAATCCTCATGGGAGATGCATATTGCCTCTGTTTATACAAGTTATCAGAATCTTCTCAGGTCAAAGAACATGGTTGACTATGGTGATATTTTAATGTATGCAGTTTTGGTATTGGAAGAGTTTGATGATATAAGGGATGAGTTTACAAAAAGGTTTAAACATATCTTAGTAGATGAGTTTCAAGATATAGACCCTGCACAGTTTAGATTAATTGTCATTCTTTCAGAGAAGCATAAGCAACTATTCCTTGTTGGGGATGATGATCAGTCCATTTATGGATTTAGAGGAGCAAATCCAGAATTTATCAAAGAACTGGAAAAATTTTACCCTACAAGGGTTAAAAGGTTTTATTTGAATACGAGTTTTAGGGTCCCTCAAAGGGTTATTGATGCCGCAGAAAGGCTCATAAGTTATAACAAAAAGCGTATAAAAAAGCCCATGGTAAGTGTATCTTCTACAGAGGGTTCAATACAACTAAAAGAGGTAAATAGTGAGGAAGAAGAGGCTTCATGGGTTGCAGAGACCATTAAAAAAGAGGTAGAAAGCGGGCTTCAGTATGATGATATAAGCGTTATATATAGGGTTAATGCCTATTCTCGGTATTTTGAAGAGGTATTCATGAGGAGGGACATTCCATATAATTTAAAAACAGAGGGAGGTTTTTACGAGAGAGAAGAAATAAGGGCTCTAATAGGCATATTGAAACTTGCAGAAAAAAGTGCATCCTTTTCTGATATTGAACTTATTACAAAGAGAATAATGGATGCATCACAAAAGGTTTCAAGGTATGTTGCATCAAAGATCACAGGAAAAAGGACAAATATGAGGTTAAGTGGCATGGAAAAAGAACATGCAGAGTCCATTCTTAAATATCTTAAGAAGTTTTTAAGAAGTTATGATGAACATAAAATAAAGGATTTGAGGCCTTTGGAGATTGTTGATAATTTTTTGGAAGATACTGGTTATTTGGGAAGACTTGAGAGGTCAAGGAGTTCTGCAAAATTGCAGGAGAGAGAGAATGTACTTGAATTTCTTGAGTTTATGACAAGGTATAAAACTGGAGAGCATAAAAAATTAGAGAATGATGTATCTCTTTTAAGGAAATTAGGGATTGAGGCACAATCAGAGAGAGGGGTAAGGCTCATGACGGTTCATCAAGCAAAAGGTCTTGAGTTCCCATGTGTTTTTGTTGTAGGCCTTTATGAAGGCAGGTTCCCACTTCTAAGCGCCTTTGGAAATGAGGATAATCTGGAAGAAGAGAGAAGGCTGTTCTATGTGGCTATAACCAGAACTCAGGACAAACTATATCTTTCCTATCCCAAATTTAGACACCATAAATATAGAAATGAACCATCTTTATTTATTACAGAGTTGTTTATGAAACCAGAAAAATAGGTTTATAAGTTGCCAAGACCAACCAATATACCACCTAAAACTATAAAGACAATACCGCTTATCCTTAATGTGTCAATATCTTCTTTTAAAAATATGTGGGCATAGACGGCGCTCATAAATGGGCTTGTTGCTGAAAGGGGCAATACAATGTACAACATGCCGTGCTTAATAGCAAGGAAGAAGAAGAACATACTTAAAAAGTCTCCTGCGATTCCAGCAAGGATTACTTCCTGAAGAATAACCTTTTTTATTTCTTTAATAATTCCATTTTTAAAAACAACAAGATTAAAAATTAACAAAAATAACATGGCAAAAAAGGCGCGAAGGAGAGTCATTACAATGGGTGGTATTTCAAAAAGCACGATTTTAAATAAAAATGTGTTTATACCCCATAAGACTGCTGTAATAAGGGCAAATAAGAGGGCATGCCTCTCCCCTGTTCTTCTCTTTTTGTCGCTGTGTCGCATATAAAAAAGCCCTATAAGAATCAAAACAAAACCTAAAAGGGCAATGAACTTAGGAACAATGCCAAAAAAGATAAGGTCAAGGAGGATGGATATGGCAGGATATGAATTTACAAGTGGATGAACGATAGTAATATCAAGACTTTTCATTGCCCTAACATAGAAATACCATGCAACAATGGGACCTATAAAGGAACAAAGAGAGACAAGCATGAGTGTTTTTGGTGTGATATAGGCATACCATGATGGCATGTAAAACATAACAAATATAAGTAAGACAAAGAAGGATGTTCCTGATTTTAAAAAGGTGATGATAGTGGGTAGAGCCCGGGTTGCACTTTTTTTAAGGAGAACAGGCTGCATTCCACCAAATATAGCAGAAGAGAGAGCGTATATTATAGCCACGCGTACAAAAGCCGTGTAAGGAAAGCCAATAAAGTTGCCACAGAGGTAGAAAGTAAGATAGAATAGAACATGATCTTTTTGTTGAATTCTTTGTATATTGCTGCCAAAGTCGCGAGACAGGGAATGTAAAAGATTATGAATACTACAAAGGTTGCAAGTTGTGCATTGCTCATAACACTACCCAATTGACTAAGTTTTGTGTGCATTGCTGTCTGAAGCATTATAAGTGTGAGTTCTTTTCTCAAAATGCCAAAGAGCAGTGTTGTGCCAACCTGATGTGGAAGTCCCAAAATGCCCTGCGTAAACGGTTTAAAGATATTGTTTATTATTGCCTCTATACCATAAAACTGTGCAACACCTAAAAGCATACTTCCTGCAATAAGCATAGGCCATGCCACGAATAAAAACTCCTTTGCATGGAGCCATGTTTTTGAAAGTGCTATTTTAAGGGATGGAATTTTGTATGATGGAATTTCAAGGACAATGCCGGGGGAGTATTCCTTGTTGAATAATGTGAGTATTTTTCCTATTATACCAACAACAAAGAGATTGAGGATTAGTATAATAGCAGCAAACCACGGTCCCAATAACTTGTCGGATATTGCTAAAAGCACTGTAATTCTTGCAGAGCAGGGAATAAAAGGCACAAGGAGTGCGGTTAGTACCCTATTTCTCTCTTCTTCTATTATGCGTGTTGCAGTAATAGCAGGTACATTGCATCCATAACCTAATATAAGAGGAACCACTGATTTTCCATGCAGGCCCATTTTGTGCATAAGTGTGTCCATAAGATAGGCAGCCCTTGGAATATAGCCTATGTCTTCAAGTATTGATATAAAAAACATAAGTGGAATAAGATATGGGAAGACAATACCAATACCACCAGAGAGGCCATCCAAAGTAGCATTCCAAAGAGAATACAAAAGCCCATGTTTTTGGGTGTACAAAAGATCAAAGGGTTTAGTGAAGTATCCCTCTATAAGTGAACCAATTTTAAATGTTAGGTAAAAGAATCCCAAATAAACTATTGCCATTATAATATAACCAAAAACAGGATGCATAACTACCTTATCTATGCTGTCAGAAATAGAATACTTTCTTTTTCTTTTAAGGGTTATTACCTTTTCTTGAATGGCCATGGATGTATGGTGTCTTAAGGCATGTATAACATCGCTGCTTTCCATGGAAAATTCCTGCTTCAATGCATTTGAAGACATTCCTATTTGTTTATCTAAGTTTTCTAAGCATGTTCTATCTTTTATAAAATCACTACCTACAAGTTCCTTTCCCAAGATTTTAGCGGCAAAAAAATAGTAAGCACATTCTGAAGGAAAAGACATACAACCAGTTAAGATGTTTTTTACCTTTTCTACTTCTTTATAAATATTTCCTGGAAGGTCATCAAGAAAACATGGAATACTAAGACCCTGTGTTTCTATGGTATCAAATAACTCCTTTATACCAGTACCGTGTGTTGCTATAGCAGGTACAACAGGGACTTTCAGTATTTTTGATAGTCTTTTGGTATCAATATCAATGCCCTTTCTTTGAGCCTCGTCCATCATGTTGAGTACTACCACCGTTGGTTTTCCTAATTTCAGCACCTGCAATGTAAGTTCAAGTCCTCTTGAGAGCATTGAGGCATCAAGTATGTTAATGATTATGTCATAATCCTCTTTGAGCAAGTATTCAAGAGTTCTATTTTCCGCTTCATCACCTTGAGTTAAGGAATAAATACCAGGTAGGTCCACTATCTCATATATCTTATTACCCCTTTTAAATGTGCCTTTTTCCAGTTTAACTGTTGTACCTGGTAGATTAGATATGCGTGACTTAAAACCAACAAGATGATTAAAAAGAGTACTCTTTCCGCAGTTTGGCTGACCTACAAGTACAATTCTTTTCTCACTCATTCTGCATATTCTACAATAATCTTTAGTGCTATGCCTCTTCCCAAGGCGAATTTAGAGCCATTTGTAAGGTTCTCCACAAAAAATGTGCCTCTAAATGGTGCAACTTGTATGACCTTGATGTAGTCTCCAATGTTAAGTCCCATAGAAAATAGCCTGTCTCTTACCCCTCTACCACCTTGTATCTGTAAGACTCTTAGAAGTTTGCCTGGTCTTGCATCAAATAGTGTCATATGTACATTATAAGAGAAAAAAAATGTCTACTCAAATGAAAATGATTTTAATTATTTTTCAAAAGTAGTGTTGCAAGAGTAAAATAGGTTAAAAGTCCTGTGATGTCAACTACGGTGGTTATAAGTGGGCTGGATGATACGGCAGGGTCGATTTTTATTATGCGAAATAGTAGTGGGAGTAAAAGTCCTATGGTATCTGAGAGTACAATAACCAAGAATAGGGATAATGATACAATGATCGCCACATGTATTGAATTACTTACAAGTTGCGCAATTATAAACCCTACTATGGCAAGGGGCAGGCCCAGGACAAATGATGTTAGTATTTCATGGATTATTACTTTGCCTATTTTCTTTTCATTAAATTCTCCAGTTGCGAGAGCCCTTACAATGAGCGTTACGGCCTGTGAGCCAACATTCCCACCTGTATCTGTAAGCATTGGGATAAAGAAGGCTAAAGAAACAACGGCCGAAAGTGTTTCATCAAATCCTTTTAAGACAGAACTTGATGCTACCTCTGCTACGAGGAGTCCTAATAACCATGGTATTCTTTTTTTGACCCTTTCCAATGGCGATAACCTGAGGTACTCTTCTTCTATTTCTGGTGCTTCAACTGCAGCCATTTTATAAATATCCTCTGTTGCCTCCTGTTCCATTATATCAAGAACATCGTCTACTGTAATGATCCCTAAGAGTTTATTCTCACTGTCAACCACAGGAATGGATATAAGGTCGTATTTTTTAATGAGATTTGCTGCTTTTTCTCTGTCATCCTGTGCCCTAACATATACAGGATTCTTTTCCATTATTTCTTTTATTTTAACATCACCCTTTGAAAGTACAAGTGACTTTAAATCCACTTTTCCAATAAGTTTTTCATCTTTATCAAGAACATATATATCGTAAATAGTCTCCACTTCCTCTGATACCGCTCTTATCTTTTGTATAACCTCATCAACTGTCATATCCTCTTGTACATTTAAAACATCAGGGGTCATTGCCCTACCAACAGAATCAGGCGGATAGTTGAGGAGTGTTAATGTATGTTCTCTTTCTTCAGGGGAAAGTTTTAATAGAAGTTGTTTTACCACCTCTGGAGGAAGTTCGTCAAATAGGAGTGCTCTGTCATCTGGGTCCATATCTTCAAGAAGTGTGATCGTTTCGTTGCTTGATAGGTATTTTAAAAGTTTTTGTTGGTCTTCAAAGTAAAGTTCACTGAAAACAATTGCAGCCTCATGTTTATCTAATAGTCTAAACAAAAGCGCCTTTTCTGCGTGTGAAAACTCTTCAAGTGATAAAAGGTCTGCAATATCTTGCGGCTTAAGATGCTTTAAAAAGTCTTTTAACTCTTCTAATTCTTTTTCTTTTATAAATTCTTTTATATCGGGTATAAGTACCCTCTTTATATCAAGCATGAAAAACTTAATAGTTCAAGAAATAGAGGTTATTTATTACATCTTGAGTTCCATTGCCTTGAAGGTCATTTTGTGGAACGCTTTCAGGCCCATCATAATGGTCTCCACCGGCAATAACTGCAACAATGCCTATTCTACCACTTGATTGTGTGCTAAGAAGTGATATTGGAATACCTGCCTCTATTGCACCTTCTGTACCTGGCCCGAGAGTGCTTTTTACACTTATAGAATCTGTTAAATCCAATGTGGTACCTGTAGCATTAATCCTATGGAAAGCAGGAGAAACTTGACCATCAATCCATTGAGCCAGCATATACTGTGGTTTAAGGCTATCTGGGAAGATAAATTTTCTGGGGTAAAAGTCTACGCTATCCATATTGGCATAGCCGAGAGAAGAATCACCTGGCTCTACATGAATATAAATTATAAGAGCATTATTGTCCACAATACCTTCTACGCCTAAGAATAGTGTGTCATTTTGGACCTTGGCGTACAGTGAGCCTAAATCTCCACCACTTCCCCATGGGCTGTCTCCAATGGTATCATAAACAGCGGGCGCATCCCAGTCAGACAGGTCTCCATCAATGATAATTCCCGCTGCCTTTGAAAGAACCACATTTTCTACGATAGTATCATTACTTACTACAATGTTCTTTACAGTATCAGGTACGTATCCTCCAGCCTCAAACACCAGGGTGTATGTACCATTGGGAAGTGGAGATATGATATATGTTGAAGTGAGGGTATCTGACTGTGTCTCTGCGATTTTGCTGTTTTCATCATAAACAGAGATTGTTGCCACAGGATAAGGTGGTGTATCTACATCGCTAAATCCTACGCTGCCTTTAATTGCACCCTGGGGGGCAGAATAAAAACTTATATTGTAGTAAAGGGTCTGTTCGTCAAAGGTAAATTTCCAATACCCGGGCTTATCAATGGGGCCTGCTGTTATGTGGTTGCCTGTGCCCGTGCAATTGGGTTCTGCGTAACCAGAAAGACCGCTGTCTGCCCCCTGCGTGCCAAAGGCAAGATCCCAGTTTCCATTGGGTACAATCTTGAACATTATGCTGTCCCTTGTGCCAGAAAAGTATTGTATTTTTTGCCATGTCCAGTCTGATACGAGTTCCATTTTTGTAGATGCGAGGTCTTCTAATGCCCATCCATTAAAATCACCAACCAGTTGCATTGTACGATATTGGGTTTTAAATGCCTCTCCTGGTGGATTTATGAGTATTTTCCCAGGCTCTTTTGCACATGAATTAAATACCAAGAAAACTATAAGAGTGATAGCCCCAAGATATTTTCTATACATGATATCTTACCTCCAATTTTTTTAAAACAGGATAAAATCTTGCAAAATAGTATATCTGAAACAATAAATATGGTATTACTTGCCTTTTATCATCAAAATATGCGGCAATAAATACCCCAGAAAAGGGGAAAACAAGGGGAAATAGGGCAATAATGTAAGATATGACATCCTTTGATATTTTAAGTTTTAGATGGTTTATAACAATGGATAATGACCTTATGGATAAAAAGAGCATGGCAACCAACATTAAAAAGAGTATATTGAAGTAGGCTGGAGGATTTGTATTATTTAGATGAACAAAGAGTGATGGGATATATAAAAACAGAGAAACAATGTTTGTTATATAAAATATCCTTAGCATTATTCGACTCTGAGAAGTGAATTCTGAAATCCACCTGATTGAACTGTTTCTGGATTGGACGGGTCCAGATACCATGATGTGCCATTTACCACATACTTGTATTGATAATTTCCGCTTTTTATGGGAAGTATAAGGGTCCATATACCGTCTTTTGCTTTTCTATCCCCCTCTTTACCATCATCGTGCATCCTCCCAATGTGTGGATTAAAGGGCCCATCCTGTGTGCCACACCATCTGTTGAAATCACCACAAACATTGACGTATTTGGCAGATGGGGCATAAAATTCAAAAATTACGCCACCGGGTGTTTTGTGGGGGGCAGGAAGACGAGGCTTTACCTCTTTTATTAAAACACATCCAGAAATGAAAATTACCACGCTTAGAAGGAGAGTTCTAACCATAGTCTTATCTCCTTTGTATTACTTATGTCTTTTTCTCCCTGTTCTATTGTACCAGCAATGCCTCTAAAATTGTTCTCAAGTTGTGTTAAATTAACACCTTTTGAGGATAAGTATTCTCTTCTTTCTGTGTATTCATCAAGCAGGTTGTATGGATAAAAGCCATAACCTGCCTTTGCTATCATGTATTGAGAAAATCTATAAGAGATTTGTATGTAGTGGTCAAAGAAGTCTCTATCAGTGTTTAAGTATGATGATTTTATATGAAAATAACGCAGGTCATAATCCAAAAATAGCCGTTTTATTGGTAATGTGAGTTGTAAAATACACTCATCACTTCTCGGTGGTTGGTTTATAGCGTACCTTGCTGTTTGCATGGACAATCTCATTTTTAAAAGAGAAAGTATGTCAACATTACCTTTAGCATACAGTGTTGTATATCTATCATAACCCAGTAGTGGGTATTCTATATAAGGTAGCCTCTGTATGTCAAACATCTTAAATAGGGCATCCCACTTAGTGGAATTTTTATGGGCAAAGAGGAAATGCTCAGAAAGACCTGCCTCAAAATGCCTTCTTTTTATTGAAATACCTGTTTTTAGATTGCTAAATCCTTTTCCATACAGAGGGACAAAGATGCTATCAAACTTATGGTGTTCAAGATCCAAAAAGGCTGCCAGTTTTTCATTGCCATAAATGGCTTTGAATTTATACCATTTTCCTATGTTCCACGACTTATTTATAGGGCTTTGTTGTGATTTTGTGCCATCTACATCGTAAAAGTTGGCTCTCTTTTTATCAAGGCCTTCAAGAAACTGAAATCTTACGCTGTTTTTATCGCCAAACTCGATGGAATAGGCATATCGGTCGTCATAGGTATTGAAATGAAGAAGGGTTGTATCATTTATCCTCTCGCTATCAGGGGATACAACCTGATATTCTACATTGTTCCCATGCGAAATATAAAGACCTAATCCCGCATAAAAATTTGCAAAATCCTTAGACAATCTTAGAAAAGCAAGGTCTCTGCCTGTGGATATCTCATTTGAGTATAAAAATGTTATATGTGATACCTTTGGTTGTATCTCCCAGAGAATGCCTTGCTCTCCTCTTCCTAATGGATAGGAAAACTCATTTACCTTGCCCACAAGTGTAATGGGGTCAGGACTTTCATAGGCAAACATATTATAGAAAGATAGAATATGGAGATGTCCTTTTTCAAAGTTGAGCCTTGCCCGTTCAAAGTAAAACGGTATCTGATGGGTGGATGGGTCCTGCCCCTGTTGGGTATTGTAATGAAGTATTGCGAGGAGATTCGCCTCATCCTTGATGTTTACCTTTACATTCATCCTTACATCGGTTTCTGTATTCATAAGGCGATAATGGTTCGTGGAGTCTTTATCCGCATTTACAAAACCCTTTGCTTTGGCACCGAATGTTACATATGAATTCATCGGTGTGTTATTTGACATACGAGGAGGTAAAACCCTAAAATCTTGAGCAACCTTGATTACTGAATTTCTATAAGGCCCTTCTGTTATAGGATTTGTAGGGTCCTCTACATATTTACCGTCAACAAAAAACTTGTATTGATATTTGCCAGGAGCAAGTGGTATTACAACGCTCCATAACCCTTCAGCGTTTTTCTTCATTGGCGTTTTAGATGTGTTCCAGTTATTGAAATCACCAACGAGATATACGCTATTTGCATCTGGTGCAAAGTATGTAAATTCCACGCCATCCTTTGTACCTTGAGGCAAAGAAACCAACAAAAAAACTAATGCCTTAACTAACATAACACACTCTCCTTGTTAAAACCAGTATTTTAATAGTATCTTAAATCTGTCTCTGATTCTTTGATAGGGGAAATCTGATACATCAGGGTCATTTACAAGGTCTGCATCCGTGGCAGAAGGGTCCCCATATTCAATAAATAACTCACTGTTTGTAAATTTCCTAATGGCGAGTTGTGCAAAAAACGAATTCCAGTTTAGGCCTTGTCCATTACCTAAGGCTCCTCGCATATAAAACTGCAACCAGTTTGTAAGGTTTATCCACATCTCAGTGCCTAAAATTGAGCGTTGTCCTATGGAAAAATCATTATCCTTTCCATGCACATTAATCCCTATGTCTTTTATTTTATATTGAAGTTTGACCTTCATCCGCGGGTTTTCTCCTTGTATCTGGAAGAAAACATGCCTCCAATCACCCTTTTTGTCCACCGTCCTTTCTGCAAATATCTTAGCGGATACGCCCTTTCTAAATTCTGTGTATATCTCTGCATAATTCCATGAAACGGTAAAGGGTTTAGCCAGTAGTACAGGATAGTCATACCATGTTTTGTATCTATTTGTCTTATACAGGATGTTTATAGCCTTGTATGGCACAAGATACAATATCTCACCGTAGAATCCTTCTCTTCCAAATTCGTGGTCAAATCCTGGATTAAATTTATTAGACATCTCATCAATGAAGTATTTTCCATAATTATAATAAGAACCTGAAATATTAAAACCCTTGAAGTATATTCTTCGTAACTCAATGGTTAGGGCGTCCTTCTCATGCTGTTTAACTGTATCGCCTGCCGGTTGATTTGGGTGAATAGAAGTTGCCATTTCTGATGAGAGATAAAGGGTTCTAAAAATATGTAGCCTCAGGTAAAGAGAGTTAATTTTATTGTAAGACGGTTCTTTGCCACCACGCCAGTCCTTTTTCATATACATATAACTCAAGGTTAGAGTTTTTCCAAAGTTTCTACCAAGCCTCCCTATGTATGCTTCTCCATTCCAACTTTTGTATTTAGAAGAAAGCATTGTACCAAAAAAGCCATAGGTATCCCAAAAGTCCCATCTTATGCCCTCACCCTTTGGACCAAAATTGTCGTCTTTTAATCTATCCTGATTGACAAGGTATAATAGGGGGCTCTGTACCCAATATCTATCCTCTCTTGCAAAAAGAGCAAGGCTATGATGAGCACCGTTTACCTGAATATGACCCTGATTAAAGAAGAACTGAGAGTTATTTGAGTTGGAGAGTGCATTGAATGAGAAAAAGACTTGACCATAATTAGTAGGATGCAGAGTTATCTTAAATTCAATGTAGTTTTTGGGATTGTAGAGGTTCCAATAAACAGGGTTCTGCTCCTTTTCCGTATAAAATTCGGATTCAAGATACCCATTAAAGGACACTGGAAACAAAAATAAAAGCATCGCAAAAAGCATATCATAAGATTAAAGCAGTTTAGGCGAAATTGCAAAAACTTAAAATTTAATTTTATTAGAGGGGGGCTGTAAGCCGGGTTCTGTCAAGGGAGGTCATTTATCTGTACAGGAGATTGCTCTCCTGTCTACTGCGGCCTACCTGGGACCATTGGCCGGGCCAGCCGGTCCCTTTTTGGCCTTGCTCCGGGTGGGGGTTGCCACGCGTAAGGTTGCCCCTACGCGTCGTGGGCTCTTACCCCACGGTTTCACCTTAGCCTGTGCCAAAGGCCATCGGCTGTCTCGTTTCTGTGACCCTATCCGTCGCCTTGCAGCGCCCACCTGTTAGGTGGCACCCTGCCCTCTGGAGCCCGGACTTTCCTCACCTTGCGGCGCGACCTCCTGCCCCCCTCTTAGATTGTATTAATGATAATAAAAAATAAGCGTTATGTCAAGCATGTGTTTGTATATACTGCTATGTTGTATTAAAATTATACGGACGAGAGGAGGAAAAGATGGAATTAGAACTTATTACAAGGGTTAAAAAGGCAGAGGAAGAGGCTAAAAAGATTGTTGAAGAAGCAGAGAATAAGAAGAAAAACATTATAGAAGAAGCACATAAAGAAGCGGAAAAGATAATTGAAGATGCCCAAAGGGAAGCACTCAGTATTAAGGGGAGGGTGTTAGAAGAAGCGAAGAAAGAGGCAGAGCGAGAGGTGGATCACATGAAAAAGATGTATCTCGCTGAACTTAAAAAACTGGATGAGGTATCATCTAAAAAGTTAGACGAAGCAACATTGTACCTTCTTAAAAAGGTGTTTGAAGGTTAAAAATGGCTGTAATTCCCGTAGAAAAAGTTTATATAACATTTCATAAGAGTGAGAAAGAAAAGATCCTGGAGACACTTCAGGATGCTGGCATACTTCATGTATCGGATATTGGTGAAGAGGTAAGGAAAGAATTCGATGTATATGATAAGAAAGAAGAAACAGAACAAAAAGCACTTGAGGATAAGGTTAAAAATCTTGCGAGAATTATTGATGTATTAGAGAAATATACAAACCCCAAGGGATTTTTAGAATCACTGTTTGAAAAAAAGGAAGAGGTTTCTAAAAAAGAATTATTGAAAACTGTGAATACTATAAATATAGATGAAAAACTTGAAGAACTCAATGCATTACTTCAAGATAAATCCTTCCTTGAAACAAGACTTAAAAATCTTTATGCGCAATTGGAGTTTCTAAGGCCGTGGGCTGGCCTTAACCTACCGCTTGAGACATTTACCGAGGGATATGGAAGGATAAAATTCCTTGCAGGTAAAATAAAGGCAAAGTATCTTGATGAGATTAAAGATATACCCTTTGAAAAGGTATCAGAAGACTCAAAGTTTATATATATTGTCGTTGCCGCATTCTGGGAAGATTTAGATGAAATAAAGAAAAAACTTGTTGAAATAGAGTTTGAACAGGTGGAATTTCATGGGTACAAATATACGCCGTCAAATGAACTTGCTCTTATTGAGAAGGAAATAGAGGTTCTTGAAGATGAAAGACGGTTTATTGACAAGTTCTTAAAGGAGCATGCTGAGAATCTTTCCATTTATAGAATGCTTCACGATTATTATGTTTCAATCCTACAGAGAGAACTTGTTGATGAAAAAGGGGTCGAGACAGAAAGTGCAACTTTTATTATAGGTTGGGTAGAGAAAAGAAATTTTAGCAAACTTGAAGAGATTTTAAATAATTTTGAGACCGCTACACTTTTTAAGATTAAACCAGAAGAAGGTGAAGAGGTACCTATATTCCTTGAGAACGAAAAGATTGCGAAGCCATTTGAGTCGCTGGTTAAATTATACGGTTTGCCAAATTACCGAGAGGTTGACCCTACAGGTATTATGGCGCCATTTTTTGCCATCTTTTTTGCACTTTGTTTGACAGATGCAGGGTATGGCATAGTACTCATGTTGCTTTCTTATTATCTCATGAAGAAGATTAAGGCAGGATACGATCTCTTCTGGACCTTATTCATAGGAGGCTTTTTTACCATATTCGCAGGTGCAATTACAGGTGGGTGGTTTGGTGATATTCAGCATCTATGGCATGGATTCGGTGCTTTTAGAGACAAGTTTCTTTTGTTTGACCCTATGAATGAACCTATGAAGTTTTTCGCAGTTGCGCTTGGCTTGGGGTATTTACAGATTATAGTAGGGTTTTTGGTAGGATTTTACAAAAAAGTAAAAAATAAAGCCTTATGGGATGGTATATTCAATGAAATATCATGGATTGGTATCCTTATATCACTGCCACTTGGAATATACCTTAAAATAAGCCTTTTAAATTATATTGCCTTAGGTTTTTCCGTTCTTATACTTCTTTTTTCTGCAGGTAGTAAAAATCCTATTGTTAGAGTTTTAAAGGGTGCGTACAATTTATACGGTGGAATTGGATTGATTGGAGATCTATTATCCTATGTGAGGCTTATGGCATTAGGTATTGTAACTGCTGGTATTGCTATGGCAGTTAATATCCTAACGAAACTTGTATTTGGCATACCGTATCTTGGATATATTCTTGCCCCGTTGATTTTTGTTGGTGGACATGCCTTCAGTGTATTTGTTAATGTGATGGGCGCCTTTGTTCACAGTTTAAGATTGCAATATGTGGAATTCTTCAGCAAGTTTTATGAAAATGGTGGCAAGCCGTTTATACCATTTTCCTGGAAAGGTAAGTATTACCAAGTAAAAACACAGGAGGAGTAATTATGAAGAGGTCTTTTATAATAATAGGTATTGCTCTTTTGGCCATTTCGTGTGCAACAACCGGGCAAAGCGTGCCAAAACAGGAGAGGCATGTATATAACCCAGACTCTGCAAAGATATGGTATTCAATAGCAAGGGACTATGAAACGAAGGCTGAGATAAAAAAGGATACATCCTACTTTCGCAGAGCGCTTAAAAACTACTACAGGTCCATTTCCTATGACACGACATTTGAGCCTGCATATCTTGGTCTTGCTAAGTCGTATATAGGCTTAGGCCTTTTGGATTCTGCTAAGAGCGTTTATAACAAGGTTATAAAATTGCATCCTTCCAGTTCTAAGGGTTATCAGGGTCTTGGCTTCCTCTATGGTATTATAGAGAAAAACTATACTGAGGCAGAAAAATACTACAAAAAAGCCATTGAAATAGACCCTTCTAATGCTGATGCGTATTTTGGCCTTGCAAAACTATATGAAAAAGAGGGAAAACCAGAACTCTGTGATACCTTGTATGAAGAGGCGATAAAGAAGAAACCAAATTGTGCACCACTTTTGAAATCTGCAGGTCTTTTTTACAAAGAGAATGGAAACTTAGAAAAAAGTACAGATTATTTAGAGAAGGCACTTAAGATAGGCCTGTCAAAGAAGAGTGAGAAAGAGGTTCGTAATAGTCTAATGGATTCCTACATAAAATTGGCAGGGAAGGAAAAAGATAACAATAAGAAGATTGCACTATACAAGAGGGCAGTAGTGCATGCCGATTCACTTATATTAACTGATTCTACAAAATATTTATATTACTATGAAAGGGGAGTTGCCAATGAAGGCATAGGGGATGCTTATAGTGCTAAGAAGATGGAAAAGGTTGCACATAAATATTACAATCTTGCAGAGAGAGATTATAAAAAGGCAATAGAACTTGCAGATGTAAACAATCCATTGCCAAGCATCAAACTTGCGTCATTGTACATATATGGCCTTAGAAATTTTCAAGAAGCGAAGGTTTATGCAAATAAGGTAATTTCAATGGAGAATATCAATGATGCGTATAAATATTGGGCATATTTTCTTTTAGGTGAAGCTGATTACAGAATAGGTTATGGAATATATTCAGAAGGTAAGAGGAAAAGAGATTATAAATATGCTTGTGATGCTGTTTCAACTTATGATAATGCCAAGAATAACTATATGAATGCACTAAAATATGCCAATGATCCATCCATAAAGCAAACAATAAATAATAGACTTGATGCACTCCAAAAGTCCAGAAAATTAGCGTATAGGGTATGCCATAGGATAGCTACATACAAGTAGTTTGATAAAAATCGTTCTTTTTGCCTCCCTTTATCTCTCTTCCTTAGAGATAAAGGGAGGTTTTTTATTACCGCAGTTTACAAAAAAGAGTTTTATTAAAGCATTTGAAAGGGCAAGGGTCGAACCTGACACCCTGATTGATAGTTTGTTTAAACTATATGAAGATATCGGTTTTTTCAATGTCAAATTTGATGTGGAGATTGATACAATTGATAGCGATACCGCTTGCATGAAAATTAAAGTGATAACCCCACATCTTCCTGTTATAGATGAGGTGGCACTTTTGGGAGTAAGATTGCCTTTTTTCATATTAAACACTTATTTTCCCTTTAAGAAAAAGGTCTTTAGAAGGAAAAGAGTTTTGGAGAGTTTTAGAATACTTGAAAATTTAGGCATTATAAAAGATGCTCAATATTATTTTGTTCCATCATCGCTTGAAAATCACTATACTCTTAAAATTAATGCTCCCCCAGCCTTTGAATCTTTTTATTTAAATCTAAAAAAGGGTATTGGTGAGGGCCTCTCTGGTATTGTCAGTCTCTCTCATCCCAGTTTATTGGGGACTGGATTAGGGCTTAGTACATCTTTGGGGGTGGATAATGGTAAAATATCCCATTACAATGTAAAAGGTACTTTTCTTCTACCATTTATTAGAGGTGTGATGTTAAAGGTTGAAGGTTTGGAAATAGATGATTCCATTAAAACCGTGGAAAAGATGGGAGAGATTTCAATGTGGGGCGTGCGTAGTGGAGTATCCGTAGGACTGGGAGAGTTTAATACCTCATTTTTTACCTCTTTTAAACTGTTTGCATATGAGAAGGCATGGAGAATGGCACTTGGACTTGAGAAAAAGGGTGGATGGATTATGTTTCAACATACGGGATTTAGGGATAAGTTTGGGGTAAGTATGGAGCAGGGCTTTATAATTCCAAATACTTATCACTACATTTTGCTAAGTAAGCCACTTCGTATGTTTGAGAGGTATGTGCCAGAGGAAACTCTTTTCCATTATTTTCTGTTAAGAACCCTTATTCCTTATAAAGAAAATGTCGGATTATTTATGGATTTTGGAGATATAGGCGGCGAGTATCTTCTGGATATAGGAGCAGGATACATAAAAAAAACATATGGCATATATGTGGGGTATTCTCTTGACAGAGGTTTTGGTAATATAAATATTGGCTTGGCAATAGGTGTGAAGAATTCCATATTTGAACGTTCTATTTATATACTTTAGACTATTTAACTAAAAAAGGGGGTAAAATGGACTACAGTAAACTGTACTGGTTTGCACCATTTGGTTCAATACTTGCACTACTATTTGCTTATTATCTATACACAAAAGTAAAAAAAGTGGATGAAGGTACAGACAGGATGCGTGAGATAGCCGATGCTGTGCGTGAAGGTGCTACAGCGTATCTAAAAAGACAGTATATGGTAGTAACTCTGTTTTTCATTGTGGTTTTCTTTATTCTTCTTTTGCTTGCACTTTTAGGACTTCAACCTATTTTTGTACCATTTGCATTTCTGACAGGTGGTTTCTTCTCAGGGCTATCAGGCTTTATTGGCATGAGCGTTGCAACTCGCGCAAGCGCAAGAACTGCAAACGCTGCAAGAAAAAGTTTAAACAGCGCACTCCGTGTTGCTTTTTCTGCAGGTGGTGTAATGGGGCTTGTTGTTGTTGGACTTGCACTATTAGATATGAGTATATGGTTTAAGGTGCTTTCATGGTATTATGGCACTGTAAAGCACCTTGCAGGGAATGAACTTTTAGAAAACATAACATTTACGATGCTTAGTTTTGGAATGGGCGCCTCTTCACAGGCACTCTTTGCCCGTGTAGGTGGTGGTATTTTTACAAAGGCGGCAGATGTGGGTGCAGACATAGTGGGTAAAATTGAGGCTGGTATTCCAGAAGATGATCCCCGTAACCCTGCAGTTATAGCAGACAATGTAGGAGACAATGTTGGTGATGTGGCTGGAATGGGCGCAGATTTGTATGAGTCATATACTGATTCTGTTATCGCTACCATGTCACTTGCTGCAGCTGCTGTACTTGGGATGAGGGGCGTGGTGCTTCCAATGGTTCTTGCAGGCGGTGGTGTGCTTGCTTCTATTATTGGGACATTTTTTGTGCACACAAGAGAGGATGCAAGCCAGGGTGCTCTTCTTTCAGCACTTCGCAAAGGGGTCTGGGGCGCAGCCCTTATTTTTGTGATTTGGGCCTTCTTTGCTATAAAGTTTATTCTCCCATCTCAGGACTTTAAGATATTCTATGCTGTTTTAGCAGGTCTTATTACAGGACTCATAATAGGTTATTCCACAGAGTACTACACGTCTGACAATTATTCACCAACAAGAGCCATATCAAAGTCAGGTCTTACAGGACATGCAACTTTTATACTTGAAGGGCTTTCAACAGGTATGATGTCAACAGCCATACCTGTTATTGCTGTTGTGATTGCAACACTTGTGAGTTTCTTTGTATCTGGTGGATATGGTAATGTTCAACTTGGGCTTTACGGCGTTGGTCTTTCAGCAGTTGGTATGCTATCAACCCTTGGCATTACCCTTGCCACAGACGCCTATGGTCCTGTTGCGGATAACGCCGGAGGCAATGCTGAGATGTCAGGTCTACCAGAAGAGGTAAGACAGAGGACAGATGCACTTGATTCCCTTGGAAATACAACAGCAGCAACAGGTAAAGGCTTTGCCATAGGCTCTGCAGCGCTTACGGCACTTGCGCTCATTGCTGCATATAACAATGATGTTTTAAGATGGAGTAAGCATTTTGGGCTTTTGGAGGCTTTGAAACATTTTAAGCCACTCTTACAGGACCCCCTTGTTATGGGTGGTATTTTCATTGGTGCAATGATGCCTTTCTTGTTCTCTGCACTTGCCATAAAGGCTGTGGGTAGAGCAGCGCAGGAGATAGTCGTTGAAGTAAGAAGGCAGTTTAAAGAGATTAAGGGACTCCTTGAAGGCAAAGCAAAGCCAGATTACGGCAAGGCGGTGCATATAAGCACAAAGGCGGCGCAAAAGGAGATGATACTTCCATCACTCCTCGCCATCCTGGTTCCAATTATTGTTGGTTATTTCATGGGACCAAATGCTGTAATGGGGCTTCTTGCAGGTGCTCTCACAAGTGGTTTTGCAGTTGCCCTATTTATGGCAAATGCAGGTGGAGCATGGGACAACGCTAAAAAATACATAGAAAAGGGCAATTATGGCGGCAAAGGGAGTGATGCCCATAAAGCCGGTGTCACAGGGGATACCGTAGGAGACCCTTTAAAAGACACAGCAGGGCCATCTCTTAATATTCTTATTAAACTTATGTCCATGGTTTCCATTGTATTTGCTGGATTTGTTGTTAAATTTAATTTAATAAGGTTTATAGTAAAATGAAAGCAAAGGGTATAACGCTTATACATGGTAATGCCTCTTCAAAACTGGCACAAGGGATTTCAAGGTATCTAAATATACCCATTGTTGATACCCTTGTTTCCAGATTTAAGGATGGAGAGATACGTGTTCAAATAAAAGAGAATATAAGAGGCTCTGATGTTTTTATAATACAGTCCACTAATCCCCCTGCAGATAACCTTCTTGAATTACTCTTACTTGCAGATGCTGCAAAAAGGGCTTCTGCCAAAAGAATAACAGCGGTTATTCCATATTTTGGCTATGCGAGACAGGATAGAAAAGACCAGCCCAGGGTCCCAATCTCAGCAAAGGTTATGGCGGATCTATTACAAGTAGTTGGAATAAACAGGGTTCTCACACTTGACCTTCATGCAGACCAGATACAGGGATTTTTTGATATTCCAGTGGATAATCTTTTTGTGACACCTGTTATGAAAGAATATTTTATAGATTTAGACCCTTCTGTTTGGACTGTTGTTGCCCCCGATGTTGGTGCAACGAAAAGGGCAAGAGCAATTGCAAGGAAACTTGGAAACCTGCCACTTGCTTTGATAGATAAAAGAAGGCCAGAACCCAATGTTGCTGAAGTTTTGCATGTTATAGGCAATGTTCAAGGAAGAAAACTCCTTATCCTTGATGATATAATTGATACAGGGAATACCATACAGGTTGCAGCAGATAAATTAAAGGCACTTGGCGCACTTGAAATAAAGGTCGCTGCTGCTCATGCCCTATTTTCTGACAATGCTGTTGAGAAATTGTGTAATGCACCTATAGATGAAATCGTTATAACGGATTCCATAGAGCATAAACAAACATTAAATATGAAAAAGTTAAAAATACTTTCTGTTGCGCCTCTGCTTGCAAAGGCCATTAAAAGAATACATGATGAGGAATCAGTGAGTGAGCTCTTCATCTGATAAGATCTTAGAAGTAGTAAATCTTAAAAAGTATTATAACGACTTTGAAGCACTGAAGGGAGTAAACTTTTCCCTCTATAAGGGAGAGATACTTGGATATCTCGGGCCTAATGGTGCAGGTAAGACAACAACATTAAACATCTTAGGTGGAGTGTTGCCGAGGGATGGAGGAGATATTGTCTTTTATGGAGAGCCCACAGACCCAACATCAGATTTGCAATATAAGTTAAAAACTAGTTATTTACCAGAAGATGCCTCTATGTATGAACATTTTACCATTCGGGAGATAGTAAATTTTTATTATGACCTTTATCTTCTTGAAGAGAAAAGAAAGAAGGTAGCGTATGAACTTTTGGAAGTATTTGGTTTGAGTAAATTTATAAATACTCAGATATACAGTTTTTCCAAGGGTATGAAACAGAAATTGCTTTTTGTGTTAACTGTTATGACTGACCCTGAGATACTCCTATTGGATGAACCTCTTGCAAGCATGGATGCAGAGTCAACCATTATAGTAAGAGAAATTATAAAAGACCTTAAAAATAAGGGTAAGTCAATAATGTTTTCCTCCCACATCTTAGAGGTAATAGAAAAGATATGTGATAGGGTTGTCATCATTGATAAAGGAGAAGTAATTGCAGAGGGAACTCTAAGTGATATAAAAGAAATGTCTTCACTGGAGGAGTTCTTTACCCAACTTACTGGTAAAGGCGTACTTGAGGAGCGGGTAGAGAGGGCAAAGAAACTTCTTTAACATGTCCAAAAGACGCATTTTAACGCTTTATCATAAGGATTTAACACTTTTCTTTAAAGGCAGAAGAAAAATAAGGCAAAAGGCCGAGATTCTTTATTTTCTAACACTTTTTGTAATCTCTTTTTTACTTGGCATTTTATATAGAAGGGTCAAAATACAAACAGGTGCCTTTGCTCTCACATTCACATTTTTTCTCTATCTTTTAATGAGTTTCATTTTTGAACTAAAACATTTCATTTTTTTAGATGAAGATAGGAAAATAATAAAGAGACTCCCTGTCCTTGATAAGGAGTATTATACTTCAAAATCCCTGCTCATTTTAACCTTTGGTATTATTTTTACCACTATTATACTATTGGGGCATTTTGTTGGAGCGTATATATTGGCACACATTGTTATTCCCATTCATAAAATGGCGTTTTGCCTTCTATTTAATTCGTTTTTTAGTATTGCATTTTCTATGTTTATATATGCCCTTTTGCTTATAATTTTTAAAAGTTCTACAAATGGTGATGTTGTTTCAAAAGTGCAGATAGCACTTGGCATACTTTTTGGCTTGATATTTGCATTTGCGCCTAATCTTTCCCCTATTCTTGATGCCATAGATAGAGGCAATTTAGATGGGCATTTTTGGTTTACAATATTACCCTTTACACAATTTGTTAAAGCCTCGTGGCATTTTAGTATAAAATCCATCTTAATTGCAACATTGTACATTATCTTTCCACTGTATTTTGCCGTACTTTTGGGTTTTGATGAGAAGGAAGTTAACATGCAGGATAATGTAAGAAGTTTTGATAGGTTTATCTTTGTAAGGGATAGGAAGAAGAGGAGTATCCACTTGCTCGTTTTAACACATATTACAAGGAGCAAGATAACAAAAAGAACCCTTATTGCCCCCACTGTAATAAATATGGTTGTTCTATTTATGTGGATTTTCAGTAAGAATGCACAAAGCATTGTGTTTTTTGGAGTATGGACGCTTGTCTTTATGAGTGTGATATCCTATCTTGCTCTTTCCATAAGTGATTCATACAAGGCTTTTTGGATGTTGAAAAAAGCCCCAATGATAGATAAAGATGTGATAGCAAACGGAATAAACGCAGGATTTCTTTATATTGTTCTCCCTTATGGCTTTTTTGTATTTTTGGTCTTTCTACTTAAAGGTATATCCATTGCTATGGCCCCTCTTCCTATTTTGTATGGCCTTGTTTTGTGTTATTTCTTTATGCAATTACTCTTTATTGTAAGGCCCTGTATGCTCTTTTCAAGAGCAGGCTTTGAAAGAGGCATAAGTTCAATCAAAGAACTTGTTGTATCTTTCATTCTTGTACCTACGGCTGCAGGGCTTTTCAATTTTCTATATAAATTAGAATCTCACACTTTTTTGAAGATTGCCATAGGAGCATTCTTAATAATTGACATCTTTCTGAATAAAATAGTGAAATATAATGGTGGAGGCGGCGGGAATCGAACCCGCGTCCGGTTGCCCGGCTCCTGAAAGCCCTACATGCTTAGCCCATGTTTATACTCTGACCCAGACCCATGGGCAGGTCCCAGAGGTCAGAGCCTGACTTCCTTTTACCCTCTCTGTGACAGTCAGGATGCCACACAGAGGGCTTCCATCCTCTATGACGCCCTACCCGAAAGTGGATGGAGCCTTTCGGGGGACGGGCTGCTCATTTATTAAGCAGCCAGTGCGTAATTTGTGTTGGCAGTTATTTCTGCAGGTTTAAGGGTCCTGCGCCCTGCATGCACTTTCAGGAGCCTTTTGGCCCCGTCGAGTCCGTACGCCCCCGATTAGGTATTATAATGTAATTCTAAACCTTCGTTTTGTCAAGTATTATTTTATCCTTTAAACGGTTCAAAGTTTACAAAGTCTGCGTGATGGATTATCCATGATTCTGTGGACCTTTTTGTAAAGTCTCCTTCTTTTGAATGTGCAACGATGATATGTACCACCTCAAGTGGGAGGCCAACCTCACTTGCAATTATTCCCCCTGATACAGGATGCCTCAATCTTTTACCATAATGGCTTTTTACAACCTTCCCATCTTTGTCTTTTTCAAACTCAAGGACCTTTCCTACATCGTGTAATATGGCACCTGATATAACATAATCCATACGAATAGGCATTTTATCTCCGTAGTTCTCTATAAAACTCTCAGCAATCTTTATGGATGTATTAACAACAGCATTTGTATGCTTTAAAAGGCTAATATCTGTTTTATCAAGGAGTAGTGTAAATGGGATTTTATCTAAGTCTTCCAATGAAAATGGAGACATCTCTATAGCCTTTTTCCAACATTCTATGGTTTTTTCTCTCAATGTTATGTCTTTTATATCCATTATCTTGGGAAAGAGTTTTATTATCTCATTCTTCATCATGGACCTCCCCTATGTATTCGTGGTCCACAGGGTCTATCTTTCTCATAGGTTTTTGTTCTGTTTGCTCTTCGTAAATATGGGCTATTATACCTGGCACCCTTGCCATTATGAAAAATGCATTCCCTAATTCAGGAGGGAAACCCAGTTCACACAGAACCGCGGCAATGGCACCATCCACATTAATAGGGAGTTTTTTATTTTTTATCTTATAGATGGCATCTTTTATTGAAAGTGCTGCCTTCACATAATCGCCATAAAATCCAGTCTCTTTTGCTATTTCAAATAATCTTGCGGTCCTTGGGTCATTTGTGTGGTATCTGTGTCCAAATCCAAAGAGTCTTTTCTTTTGTGATAGCATATTATTTGTAAACTCAAATGCAGCATCTTCAATAGATAGACCTTTTTCCTTTGCAAGATTAACCACATCAATATAGTGGTGCATTGCATTCTCAATCGCTCCTCCATGCCATTTGTATATGGATAGGATACCACCTGCAAGGGCTGCATTTAATGGACTTCCTGTTGATGCAATGGTTATTGCTGCCAATGTTGAGGGTGGCGTTGCACCATGGTCAATAGATGAGACAAGTATGGCATCTATCATTTTACCTGTATTTTTGTCAGGCAGTTCGCCTTTTAAAACCAGATAAATGGCCTCAGGAAAGGAGAGTTTTCCCATAAGTTTATCAATCCTGTATCCCCTCACATAAATCTTATTTGGTTCTATTTTTGTTATTTTTGTTGTCCAATGATTTTCTCCCATCTTAAACCTCCTTATTTACCAAGCACCCTTTTAACGGCCTCTGGTATGTCTGTTATTTTATCAACAACAATGGCTCCTGCTTCTCTTAAGGCGTTTACCTTGCTTTCCCATGAGCCTCTATTACCTTCTACTATAGCGCCTGCATGTGAAAATCTTGTCCCTTTTTGCGCTGCCTTACCACCGATAAAGGCAACAAGAGGCTTTGTTAATTCACCTTTTTTAATGAGTTCTGCCACCCGCTCTTCCTGTGTGGTGCCGATTTCTCCAAACATAGCAATTACTTCTGTCTGTGGGTCTTTTTCAAATAATTTCATAATCTCTGGATGTGGCATACCTACAACAGCATCACCGCCAACATGCACGATAGTTGACTCACCAAGCCCTGCTTTTGAGATATAGTACGAGATAGCGCTTGTAATACCGCCACTTCTTGATGACACTCCAACAGGACCTGGCTTGAACCATTCTCTTGCTGATTGGGCTCTTCCGCCTATCATACCTAAGACGGCCTTTTGTGGACTTAGTACACCGAGGGTATTTGGCCCTATAAACCTTGCCCCCTTTTGTTTCGCATAAGCATGGATTTCAAGTACATCGTGGATAGGTACCCTGTCTGGTACCAATAAAAGGAGTTTTATGCCAGCCTCTATAGCCTCCAATGCTGCCTCCTTTACAAGTGGTGCAGGGACAAAGATGCAAGAGGCGTCAAAAGGACCCATTTTCTCCCATGCCTCAAAAACGGTATCAAACACAGGCACACCTTCAACATCCTGTCCACCCTTTCCAGGTGTTACGCCTGCTATAACCTTTGTGCCGTATTCCTTCATAAGGCGAGTTCTTGTTCGGCCTTCTCTTCCAGTAATACCTTGAACTAAAACCCTTGTGTTTTCATCTATTAAAATAGACATTTTATCCCCCCTGTTTTTCAATGATTTTTTCTCTATATTCCTTAAGACCTGGAATGGGAAGATCTATATGAATAGCCCCTTCTCCATGAAACTTACAAGCAATTTCACAGGCAAGACACTCTGTGCATTTACCCTTTTTTGCATCTTCTTTGTCAATTTTTAACATAGGCTTTCCATCTTTGAGTTCTATGACATCGTATTGACAAGCATCAACGCATGGCTTTTCTTCACACTTTTCACATAAGGCATGGTCAATATAGATATGACCCGTCATTGTCTCTATCACGTACTCTGTGCCCTTTGGCTCATATGCTTTATGAGGTACAACCTTGTGTGGTTTTCTACCGTTTTCTTCTACCAATTTCTTTAACCTATCTGCACAAAAATCAGGGGAGTCATCTTTTTTATACCCTTCAACCTTACAAGGTAAGTCCTTAAGATATGTATGAAGTATTTCTACGGCTTTTTCTTCATAGTTCCCACCGAGTCTTAAAACAGCAGGAATATCAATATTGTCTTCTAAGAATGCCTTTACAAAACCCCTTGCTGAATGGAACTGCTCCTGAGATGCAACGCCAGAGCCTGATGCAAAGTATCCTACAATATTGGGCTGAGACAGGATTATTTTTGCAGCCCTGTACACCTTTGATGCAGGTGGATTGCCACTTGTGTCTGTAAAATTGGCTATCTTGAAACCAGCATTCAATACGGCATCCATACTCATCATAGAACCACCGCCACCTGCTCCATGAAAACCTATATGTGTTCCATCATCTGGAACATCCTTTACCATTTGTATAAAATAGAATGTGCCCCTATAGTCGTTTTTCTCAACATTCCACGCGATTTTTTCAAGTTCTGTCGCAGGTCTTGGAAACTCCCTTGCTATCTCAATACCAAGGTCAGGGTGTCGGAATGCACCATAGTCGTCAATTACTATGTGTGCATCAAGTGCCACAACATCACCATCTTCTGTGATGCCAAGTGGATTTGTCTCAAGGCTTCTTGCGTCATACTCCTTCATTGCCTTGTATAGTTTTGCAAGGGTGGTGCCTATCTTGTTTAATATTTTTCCTTTTATACCCGTCTTCCTTGCAACCTCTCTCGCCTGGTAAGAATAGAGGCCCCTCGTATAGTCTATGTGCATCTTTGCCACTTTGTCTGGATGTGCATTTGCAATCTCTTCAATGCCTGAACCACCAATGCTGGAAAATATAAGAACAGGCTCTGCCGTAGCGTCATCAATGATGAAGCCTGCAAAGAGTTCCTGCTTTATGGAGAGTTTTTTTTCTATGAGTATTGTATCAACGGTAAACTGTCCCCATTCCATACCAAGGAATTTTTCTGCATATTCCTCTACGCATTTGGCATCCTCACAGAAGGCTATACCACCTTTGCCCTTTCTCCCTGTCTCCCATATCTGTACCTTGATAACAACAGGATATCCAATCTTTTCCGCGATGTCTACAGCCTCTTGTTTTGTTTTTGCAATGCCGCCCTCTGGTATTTTCACACCATATTTTTTTAATATTTCTTTTGATTGATACTCAAAGAGTTTTGCCATAATCCTACCCCTTTTACGAGATTTCTATCATTTTTAAAAGCGCTTTTTGTGCCCTTTTTATAATATCCTCCTCTAAAACCACCTCATATTGCTCTTTTAAAAGGCTTTCATATATGTTCTCAAGGGTTATGCTTTTCATGCCCCTACAAATAGCCTTTTTACTGGCAGGATAGAACTTCTTATTTGGGAACATATTAGCCAGGCGTGTGGTCATATCCGCTTCTGTTGCGATAATATACTCATCATAAGGCTCCTCTTCTATAATTTTTAGCATACCATTTGTTGATGCCACGAAATCAGCCATCTGTAGAACCTCTTCTCTTGCCTCGGGATGTGCTATTATCTTGGCATTTTTGTGCATTTCTTTCTGTAAGATTAAATCCTTTTGAGTAATGAGTTCATCGTGCACATAGCAATAACCATCAAATGGGATGATTTCCTTTTCTGGCACTTCTTTCTGTACATAATGGGCTAAATTCCTATCAGGTATGAAGACTATTCTCTTTGCGTCAAGGCTTTTTACAACATTTTTTGCGTTTCTTGATGTGCAACATATATCACACTCTGCCTTAACCTCGGCGTATGTGTTAACATAGCATACTATTTTCGCATCTGGATACTGTTTTCTAAGTCTTATAACATCTTCTCTTTTTGCCATATCAGCCATTTCGCAGTTGGCATCAGGGGAGGGTAATAGAACCTTTTTTGAAGGAGATAGTATTTTTGCTGTTTCTGCCATAAAACGCACACCTGCAAATACAATAATATCCTTGTCAAGGTTTTTCGCTTTGCGTGATAGATCAAGGGAATCTCCAAGAATGTCCGCTATATCCTGTATATCCTTTCTTTGATAGTTGTGCGCCAAGATGACAGCGTTTTTCTTTTTCTTGAGTTCTAAAATCCTTTGTTTTAATGCTTCTTTGTTCATATTACCTCCGTTATATATATTATATATTATAACCTATTCACCCTGGAACTGGATAATAACCCTTCTTGTTCTTTTTCTGTTGTCAAAGTCAATTACAACGATGTTTTGCCATGTACCCAATATGAGCTCCTTGTCTTTAAATGGTATACATAAGGATGTCTTCTGTATGGATGACCTTAAATGTGAAAACCCATTTCCATCATGCCATGTGTCATTATGGTGGTAGGGTTTATCAGATGGAATAAACCTCTCCATAAATTCTTTGTAGTCTTTTATGTTTCCTGGTTCATACTCTGTTGTTGTGACGGCGCCTGTTGCTCCTGGTATAAATATAAGGCACATACCGTGTTTAAGACCTGTATCCTTCAATTTTTCTCGCACAATATCTGTAATGTTGTGCATATCACAAAACCCTTCTGTTTTTAGTGTTATCTCATATGTCTTTACCATGTTTTTTATCCCCCTTTTCAAGTTCATATAAAAAACTGTACTTGAAGACAGTGTATGAAAAGTAAAACAAAGAAAAAATAAGGCCTCTTATACCCTCTTTTATACAACCCTTTAATATAAAGTGCTTTAAAAAATTCAGTATAGGCCTTAAAAAGAGGTAAGATGCCTTAAATCTTATGCCATTTTGGTATTTTTCCTGTGCAATAAGTCTTGCATATTTCAAATTCTTTTCATATTGATCCATAAGGTTCTCAAAGGGAAAATGTATGATAGGGTTTTTCATAACACCTGTTTTTCCTTCTGGTCTCATTTTTTCATGTACAAGTCCAGTCCATTTCGCCCTGCCCTTCTTTACAATCCTTATAATCCTATCAGGTGACCAGCACTTAAGATGCTCTCCAAGATAATAGTTTTTTCTTGGCACAAAGTAGGCTACATACTCCTCTTTCCCAACTCTCTTTCTTATCTCATCCTTTAACTCCTCGCTCAATCGCTCATCTGCATCTAATGATATAATCCATTCGCCAGTTGCCATTTCCATGGCAAAGTTTTTCTGATCAGCATACCCTTTAAACGGTCTTTTTATAACACGGGCTCCAAGTGATGCTGCTATCCTGGTTGTTTTATCTTCTGAATATGAATCAACAACGATTACCTCCTGGACAATATCTTTTGCACTCTCAATACAGCCCCTTATATATTTTTCCTCATTGTATGTGATGATAACCAGTGATATGTTCATACCTTCGCCTTTTGGAGATATATGCCAGAGAAAAAGAAAAATGCATGTGCAACCTCTGCATCAGAGAAGTTATATTCAAAAAAACCAGCAAAAATAAAAATAGAAAACATAAACAAGAAGGCATATTTCATAGGCTCATCTAACAAAATGGCATCCTTAAGCATTGTAAATATAAGGTATAGATAAAACACGAGCAAAGGGATGCCCCCGTTTATAGCCATTTCAAGGTATGTGTTATGAAAATGTCCCCTTATTGCCCGTGCATTTGGTGAATCCTTGATTATAGTTGATCTTAAAAGATGTGAGCCGTATTTGTTCACCATACTATCTGCCACCCTGGGCCATGTTTCAAATCCTATACCAAAGACAGGATGCTTATTAAGTATTTTAACGCCCATTTTCCAGAGGTCAAGGCGGATTTTAATGCTTGTGTCAGGGTGTTTTGGATTCGTTGTTTTAAATCTTTTATAGGTTTTTGGAAAGCTCATTACTAAAACTATGAGTGTAAATAGAGTAAGGAGGAGGTATTTGTAGTATTTTTTAAGGTTTAATAATCCGATAACAAAGACGGAGAAAAGGATGCCAAAAATATAACTACGGGAAGTATTGATACCTGTTGATATAATAAGTAGCAGGAGAGCAAGTATCCCATCTTTGTATGGTATTCGCTCAAAGATTATGCCTCCCATAGCACTTAAAACACCTGCATAGGTGAGTTTTCCCCCAAGAAAGCCTGTTAGAATACCATGTCTGTTTAAAAGGGGAGAGAATCCGCCTTTAGAATAAAGGTATAAAACAACTGATAATGTGGATAATATGACAAATGATATAAGTCCGTGTTTTTTAACCCTGCCTTCAAGGTTATGTGTTGTTATGATGTATCCCATAACAAATGGCACGAGTGTATCAAAAATAACACCTGAGATTTTTTTTATGGCGTATAGTCTGTACGGGGAAAACAGTGAAGTAAAAAAAGATATGAAGTAAAACATCAAAAAAGCCTGCAACACCCTGTTTTTAAGTAGTGTTTTTGATGCCTTTAATTCAAAGAGGATAAAATAGAGAAGAAATATAATTAAAAGTGCTGTTTGCAGGGTTATAGACAATAAAAGAGACCATACATATAAAATGCCAATTAAAATTAAGGTTTTATCTCTCTGTTGCACATTTGAATGATAATTCAATAAAAGGGTATTAAAAAGGGGTGCCTTTGGCACCCCTTTTGTCTTATATTAATGTGCTATGACTATCTTTTTGTTAATGGACGACGAAGATGTAGATATACGGACAAAATACACGCCGCTTCTTAGGTTGTTTTTGAGTTTTATTGAGTGAATACCGCTTTGTAGAATGAGGTTATTGTTCTGAACGACCCTTCCCTCTATGTCAAAGACCTTTAATGTAAGAGGAGTTTTCTCGGGAATACTCAAGGTGAGTGAAGGGGCATGCATAAACACATTGCCTTTTGTGAGAAGTGCAAGTTTCTTTATGTTGTTTTTGTGTTCATTTACACCTGTCCATTGAGGAAGAATAATCTTACCATAGTATGCAGGCTTATTCCAGTTATTCATTATAAGGTCCTGTGGCCACCATCCGTAAAATACATCATTGTCCGCATCATAGGCATAAGCAAAGAATCCAATAGTATCCCCTGGATTTGCATTTATAAACTCAGGTTCCGTGCCAAATGGAATTTCAATTTCATAGGATACAAAGGAGTCTGTAATGCCTATGCCCTTTGCTGCAGACATAACAACAGTATCTCCCGATGTTCCATCACTGTAAATGGGCCTATAGTTATAACTTATACCGGATGGATGATATACAAGCCAGTAGTTCCCTTCTGTATTGTTGCCAGGGCCTGGGAATAGTCCATCGTTGTTATCATCAAAGAAGAGCCCTATCTGATCATAGTCAGAGAGCGCAGGGTCATACTTTTCTTGTACAGCAATGAATAGTCTTGACAAGAATGTATCTACTTTCATATACATCTTTGCTGTAAATGGTGGAATCTCTGTCCCTCCCTGTCCATACACATCAGAAAGTTCTATGCTCTTTGCATCATCCCATTCACCCTGTTTGATAATGCCATCAATATCAGGGCTAAAGGCTAAGGCAGGAACCTCTATATTTTTCTCTAATTTAACGGTAGTAAATGTCTTTACGAGGTAATTATTCGTTGTATCCTCCCCATCAATAGGTATTATCTTTGCCATAACATGGTATGTTATTCCCTCATCGCCTGTTAAAACAGGGTCAAGGTATACATCTTTGCTCTCAAATGAATCAATATCAAATTGGATAGTTTGACCGTGCATATTTATACTGTCAGAATCCACAATGGCAACCAAAACGGCATTTTCATTGGAAAGTCCCTCATTGGTGATATGTACCACTGGAATAAAATAGGAGTTTGGTTCAACAAAACTAGAGGGCTCAATTTTTGATACAACAAGGTCATGAAGCGGATAATACGGCATCATATCAATGCCTGCAACATCGTCTATATACCAACCGGGATAATTAACAGACCCATCTGAACCAAACTGCCATTTGATAATAACAGTGTCTCCTACTGTGACATTGGGAATGTGGAACACAGCAATTTGCCATGTTCTTTGGTGTCCTGAGAATCCGGGCTCATTGGGTATTGCAGCATTATCCTGTGATATACTGTCGTATGGGTATCCCCCTTCTGGGTAAAGCATCTCAAAACTCTGTCCATTATCCTTGGAAATCTTAACGTTTCCACCATCGTATCCAGACTCTATATCATACCAATGATAAAAGAGTAGTGTGGGATTTGTACCTTTTATGATGAATTTCCTTGTCATAGTGAAGTTGGCGTTATTATCATAGTTTCCACCAAGCACTGTACCAAGCATTTTGCTCCCGCTATGTGCCACAGGCTCATCCTGGGATGTGGGCTCTCCCCATTGCCATCCAGCCAGGAGGGAGAATCTGTCTTGGGAGTTTTCAAAATCAATTATTCTATTTACTACAAAAAGTGGTGTTGTAATTGTGTCATTTTGAGGTCTTTCATCCTGCGAAAGGGTAGAGTAGCCCTTTATATAGTATGCACCAACACTCGTTATACCAGGGACAACGATTGTATCACAAACAGTTGAGTATGTGTCCAAAGATGTTATTATATCAGATACAGAATTTATCAAGGCACTGTCAGCACTATATATGTCAAGTTTTACCTCCACATCGGTTTCTTGATTTATCCCATCATTAAACACTGTAATTTCAATGGGAATATCCTCATTGATTTTTGCTAAAGCATTTAATTTTACATCAGTTAATGCAATGTCGTGGTTATAAACCGGCCTTTTGAACATAATAGCAAGGCTATCATGGGGTATTAAGGGATATCCATTATATATATACTCAAGATAGTAGTTATTATCGCCATAACCGCCCTGGATACCTATGGTGCTTGAGTTGGCATAACTTGAATCAATGTGTTGATACTGCATAAGGATATCGCCATTTGGATATAAAATAACCTCAAAGGTATTTCCAACTGTCTGTCCATAGTGTGGTACGTTGACAAATCCTATGAGTGCATAGGAACTATCCGAGGGTACATAGTAGTAAACATTGCCCTGTGAAGATGGATTCAAATCATCCCACCAGGGTGCAATGATATTGTACTTTGTGGTATCAGGAAGTTGATAGTTTGCAAAGCCAGTACTTTTTGTTATGCCTGCTAAAAAACCATTGGAAGAGAGTGTAAGATGAGAGATTACACCTTCATAGAAAGGAAATGCAAAAGGAAGGTCAATACCAATGGTATCATCGTCTCCAAGTGTTAACTCCTGGCCAGATGAGGGGTCAATCCATGAAAAGTCAGGTCCTCCTGATACATCGTTGTCCAGGAATGTGTATCCAAAGCCACATGGGCCACCTATGTGTGGATTAAGGGTGTATATTACAGTATGCAGGGTATCATTGCTTCTATCCTCATCCTGGGCAAGTTCAGTTATGATGGATAGTCCATAGTGTACATGCATACCTTTGAATACAAAGTTGCCAAAGGATACCTCCTCTGAGGAATCAGGAAGAAGGGAAAGATTTACAGTAGTATCAAGCATGGTAGTACCTTCTGAATCTATTACGCATCTTACATCAAAGGTATCAGGGTTTATACCAAAATTACCTACTACCGCATTTATCGGAACTGTATCGTCAGGCATGACAGTATCGGATACAGGGGAGGTGATGCTCAAAGGTGCAACATCATGTGCATATGGTGCATAAAAACTTACATCATCAATACCCCATATATACCAGAGTCCACCTGTTGCCTGTGCGCGAAATGCCACCTGAACAGTATCGTTTGCATAATTAGATATGTCAAAGGTAAATGCCTGCTCTACCCATCCTGTATCAGGCGCTGTAAATTGAGCAAAATCCATCAGGGTGTCCCATGATGTATCGGCTATTGACTTAATGAGTACATAGTAATGGTCCCCATGTGTTGAGCCTTTATATGCATAGGTCCAGAAAGAGAAGTAGTACTTGTCATTTGGAGAGCCAGAAAGTATTACTGAGTCAGATATGAGCCATTCATCTTGATCTGCGTAGGACCACCAGACTAAAGCAGAATATGAACCAGAATGATACCATCTTGAATCCTTATGCCAAGTGGAATCTGCGGTATTTTGTGAAATCACAGTCCAACGAGATGGTGGGAAGTCGCCTTCAAAGTCCTCTGATAAAAGATAATTGTACTTTTCATTACGTCTTTTTCGTGTGTATCTGTGGAACCTTATAGGAGTACGAGCGTTTTTCACAGCCCATTTGGGAAGTTGTGGTGCCTCGTATGTCTTTACCTCTCGAGGATTTTTGCTTTGTAGGTACACTGATGATGTAGGCCTTTTGGATAGCATATTTGTGCCCATGGCACCATGTGCCAATAGTACTGCTACTATAACATGTAGCATATCATACCTCCTTTTTGTATTTTTTCGTAATATATTTTAATGCTTCCTTTTTGTTTTGTAAAGTACCTGCCATAAATTCTTCTTGGACATCCTCTAAGATTGTTCTAAATAGAGGAGATGGCTTAAATCCCAATGATATAAGGTCATGTCCTGTTATAATACGCTCTTGTTTGTGCCTTTGTTCATTTCTTATCTCATCCATTAGTTTTTTAAGTTTTTTGTATCCATCCATTCCACCCTCCCTTGGCGGAGATGCCTTTGCATCAGAGAGTGCAAATAAAAAGAGAAAATCAGCATATTCTCCCGCTCTTCTTAAGAACCTTGCAACAGCCTTTTTTGTAAGGTTATCCAAACTGGCAAGGTGGTGGGGATACATATGTAGAGCAACAACCTTTTTTGCCCCTTCTATCTCGCGAGTAGAGAACCGCAGTCTTTTTAATTCCTTTTCAAGAATCTCTGCGCCGAGTTTATCATGGCCATGAAAATGCGTATTTCCCTCTTCATCATAGGATAAGGTAGAGGGTTTTCCGATATCGTGCAAAAATGCACCAAGTATCCATGCAGGTTCGTAATAAATCTCTTTTTCTTTTAACATCTCTTCAAGGTATTTTAAAGCCATGAGGGAATGGTAAAGCAAGTTCTGATTGTTATAATATCTCTGTGAAGTTTCTCTAAGGCGTGATACCTCAGGGAAAAGCATGTCCATTACCTTTGTATCACACATGATCCCGAAAGTATTATATACATTGGAAGATGCGAGTATCTGTAAAAGTTCAAGCCTTATGCGCTCTGCTTTAACCTGAGAGAGCATTTCTCTTATCTTGTAAATCCAACTTAACGTGTGTTCTTCAATAGTAAACCCCAATGTTGCATAAAATCTGAATGCCCTTAGTATTCTCAAAGGGTCCATCTTTAAATTTTCAATATCACACGTCTTTATAATCTTTTTTTCTATATCCTTTTGACCATTACAAGGGTCAATGAGTTTTTTTGCTTCTATGTCATAGGCGATGCTGTTAATGGTAAAATCCCTTTTTTCTAAATCATCTATGATGCTCTCCCCCTTCATTTCAGAAAGATCAATCCAGAAGTCGCGGAAAACAATCCTATACTCTTTTTCCTTTTCATCAAGAACTACTATTTTTCCCTTTTCCCTTAAATGCCTCAGGGCATTTTCAATATCTTTTCCCACAAGGTCAAAATCCTGTGGCGTTTTTTTTAATAATATGTCCCTTATGCTACCTCCTACAATATAAAGATGATGCTCCTTTATAATGTTTTTTATGAAAGTGGGTAGGACACTTTCTATATTCATTCTACAGTGATTTTTTTGTTAAATTCTTTGTTGTTTGCCTTTAATGAAAGGGTATATTCACCTTTTTGCAGTTTCCCAACAAAGTAGTCAAAATTGTATGTGCCTTCTGGCAGGGTGCCATCTGCAATGTTAATAACTTTATTTTTTGACCTAAGATAAATAGTGTAGGTTGTCTTCTCTACAAACTTAAGCGATAGTTTGAGTGTGTCATTGTTGAATGATACATGTTCAATAGGGGAAATAGTCTCTTCTGTATTTATAAGACTTCCCTTTTTAAGTGGTATCTTTGTTTTATTGTACATTACCATTACCCTGTCCCACCCATTTAATGGTATAATGCCAGAGAAGATATATGGATTTATCTGAACCTTATATGTTCTCTTTCCCGCTGAGTACAAAATCTCGTATGTCTTTTTACTCTGTATAGTGGCATAGTTTGATATACTGCTCGTATTTTTGAAAAAATATAGGTTATCCTCTTTATCTGTATAGAGGAGGTCCAATGAATTATTATTATCACAATCAAAAAAGACAAAGGATTTTACATTATAGAATGTATGTATGGGCCTTCCCCCTGAGTTTATAGTGAGAGTGGCATTTTTAAATGTAATTCTCTCAAACTTTCCATCTCCATTTAAATCAAATGGCATTTGTTGTATCTCTATTCCACTCTCAAGTGTATCTTCAGTATAACTTATGGACTTCCTTACAAAAACAAGTGGTGCAATATGTTCATAGTATGCCCATTTGCCATCTATATATAGCATAATACCAGAGGAGAGGGGCGCGTTTCTTACGAGTCTTACATTTGTATGTGGTAAGACAATGTCATTATTCTTTATAAAAACAGGCGATTTTAAGAGTAGAAGAGTGATAAGGAATATCATAATATTTTATTTTACAAGCATAAACGCAAGATCTTTTCAAGCAAGAACTCACTCAAATTCTTTAAGTATTCTTTCATCTGGCTCTAAGTCCTCCTCCATCAATGTTATTTGCTTCGCCTTATATCCTGTTATGCAATGCGCTATTTTATCGTAGAATATATTTACCTCCATCGCCTGGGAAAAGGATCTGTAATTTCGTAGTATTACTGTATGCGTATAGTAGTTTTCATACGGTTCTCTTAATCCATAACCCATAAATCCTCCAAAGATAAAATCAATACCATATACGCTGTCTGCGATTGCTTTTTCCCTCGCCGAACCTGTAGAGGATAGGAGTATTATTATATCTGCGCCCTTGTTTTTTAATAAATTAACCATTCTCCTTGCTGTTTCTATCTCTCTTAAAAAGAATGTTTGTTTTATCCACCAATCATTGGCAAATAGGGGCATTTTTTCTGTTGTAAGGCCAAAAACACCAATTTTTACACCATCTACATTAAATATCTTGTAGGGCAATACGCCATCAAAGTTTTTCAATGTATCACGCTTGTAAGTGAGATTCGCTGCAAGAAGGGTGATACCGTTTTTATGTAGGTACTCTATGCCATCTTCTCCCTTGAAGAACTCTCGCCACCCGGGGACCATTGCATTATAACCCATGAGTTTATAAAATTTTATAGTCTTATCAAGACGAATATCCTGGCCTGAGACATATCCCCCTGTCATATTCCCTGTATCAAAGAGTAAAAGGTTTGGATATGTTTTTCTTGTGTTTTTTAAATAGGTATAGAATGATGCGGCACCTCCAAGTGGCGGTGGAAATACAGGATTTATGAAGCTCGCACCCTTTTCTCCAAACTGACCTATAATATCGTTTGTAAACACGACTTTTATGGTATCAATCTGTCCAACAAGCATTAAAATCATAAGTTTAATAAGCATAAAAGCCTCCTAATTTGTTCTGTACCATGATGGCAGTTTCTTCGGTGCATCTTTTTTGATAAGATGAAAATACTTTCTGAAATATGAAGAGGCGCCTTCTGAAATAATAAGAACATTTCCCTCATCGTTCCACTCAAATGCAGGAAGGGTCCAGTTTGTAGAGCCAAAGAGCAGGTATTTTTCATCAACAAGTATGAGTTTTGCATGTGTTGTGATATCATAGGCATCAAAGTGTGCATTTACTCCATAGGGCTTAAGGTAATCTATAAACCCTTCTTTGTTTTGTACAGTGTTCACTCTGTTATAGTTTGAGCCATCAAGTATGAGTTCGGTATAAACCCCCTTTTGGGGAAGATGCTTTAGGTCATTGAAAAGGACCTCGTTAAAAATAAATGTATCCCTTTTATAGGTTCTTGCAGATAACATTGCCACAAGGACGCTATCTTTTGCATGGGTCAAAAGTTCGTGAAGGGCTATTGTATAATTGCGGTTCGGAACAGCATAAACCACGCCTTTGTACCCATCTATGTCCGGAATGGGTGCTGTAAGACTTCTTGGCATAGCGCTACCTTCTTTGGAGTTTGGTATCTTTTTCATCTCTCTTTTGTAGAATTTATCCCATCCATAGTATGATGGAAGGTCTTTTGTAGACACCCTTTTTACCTCGTCCAAATATTTTAAGTAATAATCTGCAAGACCCTTTGATTTTATTATTACTGATGCCTCATTGTTTGCCGCGAGCGCATAGAAACTCCAGTTTGTAGAGCCGACTACTACATATTGGCTGTCAACCACTATAACCTTATCATGGCTTGTTACATCGGGGGGGTCATACCATACCTCTGCCCCATATTTTTTAATCTCTTCGCCAAATAGTTTATTGTGCAAACTATTACTCTTATTCCAATCCGATGCGTCTAAGATGAGTTCTACCTTCACTCCACGAGAGAGCGCATCTTTTAAAGACGCCAGAAGCTCTTTCCCGACATCACCTTTGTATTCACGATAATACCTTGCCGTGAATATCAATACCCTTATTTCTTTCTTCGCTTTCTTAAACAGGGTTTTTATACCTGGAAGGTAGTACCTGTTGGGGATGGGGTAGATAGTAGCCTCATAGGGACCCGCGAGTTTACTAAAATCAGGTCCACTATCAAAAGATGTTGAAAATAACACAATACCCAATATAATAGCAGAAAACATACATACTCCTTTTTATTGTTATTTTATACCTATTTACCTGTTTTGTCAAGTAAGAATGCTGCCTCACTTGCCCTATACGATGATCTAACCAACGGTCCTGATGCAACAAAGCGGAATCCCATTTTTAAGCCGACTTCCTTATAGTAATTAAATTCCTCAGGGGTTACATATCTTTCTACTGGTAGATGTCTTCTTGTGGGCCTAAGATACTGACCTATGGTGATTATTTCACATCCCGCATCTTTTATGTCTTGCATGGTTTCTATAATCTCATCTGCTGTCTCCCCAAGTCCTACCATGAAGCCTGATTTTGTTATAATATGGGGGTTTAATTTTTTTGCAATCCGAAGAGTTTCTAAGGATTTTTCATAGGAGAATCTTCTGTCCCTTACCATTTTGGTAAGGCGTTTCGTTGTTTCAACATTGTGGGCGAATACATCTACGCCAGAGGATATTACTATTTCTATTAATTCTGGGTCTGCATAAAAATCAGGTGTCAAAACTTCGACATATATTTGAGGATTTAATCTTTTTATTTGTTTTACGGTCTCAGAATAGATATGTGCACCCTGGTCTTCTAAATCGTCTCTTGTAACAGAGGTTAATACCACATAATTTAAGCCCAGCTCCAATACTGCCTTTGCTACCCTCTCTGGTTCTTCCTCATCCACTATGCCATGCGGATTGCCAGTTAAAGTGGCACAGAACTTGCAATGTCTTGTGCATACATTACCTAAGATCATGAAGGTCGCTGTACCACTTCCCCAACATTCGCCAATATTTGGGCATCTTGCCTCTTCACATACTGTATGTAGTTTGTATTTACGCAATATCTTTTTTACATTCCTAAATTGCCCTGCGCCGGGAAGTCTTGTTTTAAGCCAGTTAGGTTTTCTCTTTATCTCCATCTTGTAGCCTCTTAGAGAGTATTTCAAAAAGTTTTTTACCTGAGAGGAGCATGCCACCAAAGATAGGTCCCATTCTGTAATATCCGAACACAGCCGCTGTTGACATTCCACAAACAAAGAGCCCGGGGTATACCTCTTTCGTATTATTTACAACCCCTTTTTCTGCAGGTTCTGCAAATAATGAGCGCTCTCCCAAGGGCTTTCCTGTGGGGGTGTTGAGTTTTACATCATTTTTTCTTGACAGGGTTTTGACTACTTCGTGCTCATGCCCTGTGGCGTCAACAACAAATTTTGCCTCAATGGTTAGTGGATCTATGGGAAAACCTTCCATGAGTGCAAATGTATTGTTGATAACGACCCCTCTTACCCTCTTTTCACTTATTAAGAGGTCTTCTACTGTGATGAGGTTGAATAGTTGTGCGCCCTTTTTAACTGCACCGAAAATAAGACCTGATGCAAGTTCAATGGTATCAAATACAAAAAGGCCTGATGGGTCTTCCACATAGGAGATATTAAAATCCTGTAGTACTTTTAGAGCCTCCTTTTGAACCGTTGCGTATTTAAATCCCATACCACCTCCCCATACACCACCACCTGGGGATAGCCTTTTTTCCAATACTGTGACCTTTATCCCTTTTTCACTTAAGTAACCTGCTGCAACGAGTCCAGAAGGCCCTGCGCCCACAATAACTACATCTGTGGATAGGTTATCCATTAATGCATTAAAATGCGATTTTAGTATAGCCCGGGATATTTCTATTTCTTTCATGTTGCCTCCTTAATCTCCAAGTATTAAAAATACACAGTATTCCCCACACATCGTGCAAGGTCCTTCACCTGAACGCTCTTTTCTCATCTCTCTTGCCCTTTCTGGGTCAATGGCAAGTTCTATCTGCCTATCCCAATCAAGGGCTTTCCGTGCCTTTGATAACTCATTGTCCCAATTATCTGCATTGGGGAATCCACGTGCTATATCCGCTACATGTGCCGCAATTCGTGCAGCAATTACGCCTTCATGTACATCTTCCTTTGTTGGAAGTCCAAGATGCTCCGAGGGTGTCACATAGCAAATAAAGTCTGCTCCAGCCCATGCTGCCATGGAGGCGCCAATAGCAGAGGTGATGTGGTCATAGCCTGGAGCAACATCTGTAACCACAGGCCCGAGCAGGTATAAAGGCGCATTGTGGGTGAGTTTTTTGATGCGCTCTACTGCAGGTTTTACAAGGTGTAAAGGCACATGCCCTGGACCCTCTATCATGCTCATAACACCCCGACGAAGTGCCCTTTGCTGGAGTTCTCCCAATACCTCTTGCTCTCCAACCTCAAACATATCCCCTGCATCATAAATGGCACCGGGTCTTAATCCATCGCCAAGTGAAAGCACAGCATCGTATTTCTTTGCAATATCAAGGAGCCTGTCGTATTGCTCATAAAGTGGGTTTTCTTGACCTGTACTCTTTATGTATGCCGCTGTTATGGCACCGCCTCTGGATACAACTCCACCTAACCTTTTGCCTTTTCCATACCTGTCAATGAGTTTTTTAATCACACCTGCGTGAACAGTAATGAAATCAACCCCCTCTTCCAACTGCCTCTCTATCACATCAAAGAATTCTTCTGTGTCCAGTCTTACCACTGCTCCTCTTTTTATTCTTGCAAGTGTTGCAGCCTCGTAAATAGGTACAGTTCCAACAGGTACTGTGGATTCTGAAAGGACCATTTTCCTTATTTCCCGAAGGTCATCGGATAATGATAGGTCCATTACAGCATCTGTTTTCGCTCTGAGTGCAGTATGAAGTTTCTCCTTCTCTTCTTTTAGGGAGGACCTTAAGGTGCTCGTTCCTATATTGGCATTTACCTTAACTCTTGTGCCTTTTCCAATAACTTTTGGTCCCCTCTTGGTTCTATACCCTATTACTACAGATTCGCCTTTTAATATGTTTTCTGCGAGTTTCTCTACTTCAATATGCTCATTTTTGGCGATTTCCTTTAGGTCTTCTGGAATAATGCCTTCCCTTAATGTTTGAATGAGCGTTTTCATAATGCCTCCTTCTTCATGTTTGATAATTACTATTTTACATTAAGGATAAAGTTCTATGAAATATAAGTCAAAATCTTTTAACTTTTACCTTTATTTCCTCTCCTGCTAAGAAGGGAAAATCAAGGCCCTTTATTCTGTCTTCTGGCATCACATAGATGTCATAGTATTTTTTAGATAGGGGTGTTAGTTTTTGGGGACAGTATTCTACCTGGACCCTGTAGGAGCCAGGTGGCACATTTGAAAACTTATACTTGCCTTTTTTCCATGTCCATGTTCTTTTTCCATTCAAACTTACAATACATCCTTCAAGGGGCACATCATCTCCATCAAATACACCATCTACATTGTTGTCAATAAATAGTCTCCCCTCTACTTCTCCAAGGGCAGCAACCTTAAACTCCACATATTTTTCGCCTACGAACCCCACTGTTACATCCCTTTCATACCCATTCATTGGGCCCAATTCTGCTGGTAAGAGACCAAGATCTAATCGTATTTTGTGATGCCCTCTTGGAACAAATTTGAATGTGAAGTGTCCCTTTTTGTTGGTAAAGGTATAATTATCGTTATCAAGTATTATTTTAACGCTATCTAATGGCTTGTCGTATTTATCATAAATACCATTGCCATTTTTGTCAAAATATACCTCTCCCTTTATCGTGGATAAAGATGGTACTTTAAGGGGAGAATAAAAGTTTACCCCTGTTGAAAATTGCAGATTCCTGAGTGTATCTCTTGTATACAAATAAATGTTTTGAAGTAGGTTTAAACCGTGGAATTTAACGGTATTTCTGGATATAAAATACTGCCTTTTCTCTGAAAAGAAGTATACTGAGGAAGTGGAAAATTTGCCGAAGTCAAGTTGTGATGATATCCTTGAGCCTGTCTCGTTTTCATGTATGTCTCTTGAAAGTCTTATAACGAGAGGCTTTCTTCTAAAGGTTATGGAGTATGATTTTCTTTTAGATATTATTGAAAAATTAAACAGCACACTATTCAATGACCTATTATAAGAAAAACCGGGTATCCATTTATTGGCGTAATTATAAAATAGGCTAAACTGGCCAAGTTTTGGGGAGTTGTATACAATATTATTACTTAGGGTGTATGTCTTATTCCCTCCCCTGTCTATAAAACCTGCTTGGTTGTTATAGAATAGATGCTCAAATGCACGGAAGGAAAAAGAGGAGTTGATTGATAGAAATGGTGAAATTCTGCGTCCAGCGGCATAAAAGTTCTTAAAATACTTCGTTATACTCATTGAAAGAGATGATTTTTCACCCTTTAACATTGCTCTTGTATAGAGTGCAAAGGATAGGTATGGTGATAGGCTCATTGCTCCTTCTATCTGAAAGTATCTTTTGTTATATCCAGATACAAGATTTAGTGCGGTTTTCTCTGTTTTGTCTTTTGTGAGCAATGCCTTTCCATATATGGATTTTTTTTGAATGGATGAAAGAAGGGTAAAGGTGTTGCGAGTTGCCTTAAAATCCTCTTTAAATACGCCAAAGGAGAACTCAGGATTATAAAAATTTAGACCGATGTATTGCCATGGTAGAGATACGAGTCTTCCAATGTTTAGCCTTGTATGACCTATATGTATAAATCCAAGATAGTCCAGGGGAAATTGAAAAGAGACAGAGTTGATGGTGCTTGTTTTGTTATGTGAGAGATTAAGGGAGAGATTGAATATTGTGCTATTATTTCTTAATAACATATAGGCGTTTTTGTAATCGCTAAATAATGGCCTTTTCCCGTATGAATAAAAGCCAATATTCATTCTACCATAAGAGAGGACAAATAAAAACAGAACATACATGCTATTTCATAAAGGATTTTACCCCCTCTATGGCATAAGGACCATGGAAATCTACTCTGAACTTTGCAACATATTGTCCTTTTTTTAAGGTATCCAAAGGAAAGGCCTTGTATATCGCCTTTTGTGGGAGAAGAAATATGCCTTTGACATCTTTTTGTAATATAGGTGATTTTTGGTCTTGCGCCTTAAAGATCTTTAATGTGCCGTTTGCCCTTATGTGTCTTATCCCAGGATTTATAATCCTGAAATAAAGAGAGTCCTTTCTTATAAAAGAGGTATCAATATCACATTCAGGCATCGCTCCTATGGGTATGAGATAGAAGGGGACACCCACTTCTTTGACGAATCTTATGCCTGCATATTCAGGTAATGGAGGGGGCATCTGTTGGAATACAAGCATAAACCATTTCTCCTTACTCATATCCTCGGGTGTTTTTACAGTTATTCTCACAGAGTATTCATCTTGGGGAGGTATTGAAAACTCTACAGGATTTATTATAACATCATTATCATTGTAGGAAGAGAACAATGTCTTTCCTGTGGAATCCTGATCAAAATGCTCTACATGTGAACGCACAAATAATGTATCTGAAGAGGCATTGATTAAGGTCACTTTCTTTGTTATTCTCTGACCTGGTGCGGCTTCCACCTCAAATAGAATAGGCCGCACTATCATGCCTTGTGCTATAAAGAGAAGTGTAAATATAAAACTATTCATAATCCATAAAACCTTATATATACTGTAGTAGATACACCACCTGGTGGGGTGGGATTATCATCACTTTCAAGTTTAAAACACATATCCATATTATACTGTCTTTGTATAGACCTTCCAACAATAGGAATCTCATCAACATTTGTCCATGTGAGAGTAAGGGGATGCCATGGATGCGCAGGCTCTGTGCCCGGTGGAGGCAGCGTCTGGGGATTTATTGTCCAATAGATTTGATCGCAGGTGATACTGGTTGAAGGATTTTGAGAGGCCCGAACATCAAGATAAGCATTGCTGATAGTTTGTCCAAATATATTGATTACCATGACGCTTATTGAGACACCATTTGGATTACTCTGTGTTCCACTTGATGGAAAATAGCATGTAGGGTAAACTTTTGGTGGAAATCCTGGAGTATTGCCTAAGTCGAATGTTATATCAATATTTGAATTATTATTGTCAACTTGCATAATGATAAGACTAAGCGGGTAGAGTTTGAGAGGGAGGAAAAATAGGATTAAAAAAAAGAGGGGAAGTATAGCCCAATATCTCATACTTCCCCTCCTTTATAGTAGATTATTGTGCGTATACCCTGTAATATATGTAAATCCCTGCATCCACTGGTTCGTCGTCCGCCTCTGCCTTAAACCGATAATCCTGGTTCTCATTCTGCCATCCACCGGTTTTATTTCCGCTGGCAATCTCTGTTGGGGTTGTACTAAATGCAGTCCATGAGCCTGCGCCCTGGGGTGAATATTCAAGTTGGTCTAAGGTAACTGTTGTACTAAAATCTCCACTGCCCCATGTCTCAAGATGCCATGTCAGTGTTGGAGAGTTTGAGAAAACCTTAACCCCTACACCGTTTGAGTTTTCTGTGGTACCTTCTGTTGGATTGTAATAGGCGGGGAAAGTGGTTGGAGGATACGTCCCATTTGCAACATACTGATTGAAGTCAAATACAACAGAATCATTGCTGACTTGCAGACCAATAATAGATGGGAATATAATATGGACACGAGCGCTGTCCAGGAGTGTATCCTGTGGGGCTATACCTATGTTAAGCCCTGCATTGAGGCTTACCACCCATGCACCTATTATTATAGGTATTACCCACTTCTTCATAGTTTATTCATCCCTTCAACTCATTGGGTGAAGAGCTTATAAATGATATAGATGCTCGAATTCACTGCTTGGTCAGTTGAATCTACTCTAAACCGTAAATCCTGCGTATGATCTTCCCACCCCGAAGTTACACCACCACTGGCGAGAGGCACCGGCAGGTTAGAATTCGTGGTATATTGATTCCAATTTCCCTGACTAGAATCTGAGGTCTCCAAGTGGTCCGCTGTTACTGTTGAACTAAAGTTTCCACTGGCCCATGTGTCAAGATACCATGTTACAGCAGTATCGCAATAGACCTTTATGCCAACACCATTAGGGTTCTCCGTCGTGCCTGTTGTTGGATTATAGTATGCAGGGAAAGTCGCTGGTGGGAATGTCACTGATGGGTCAGAAAGGTCAAAAACAACAGGGCCATCACTGACCATAAGACCCATTTGAGCGGGTATCTTAAGATAAACCTTTACACTATCCTTCAAGGGAGTAGTTACATCACTTGTTGATTGTGTCCCTGCATTGAGGCTTACTGCCCATGCACCTATTATTATGGGTATTACCCACTTCTTCATATTACACCTCCTCGTTTATTTTTGATAATTATACTATAACCTTTGTGAAAAGTCAAATGAATAGGCTGTTCTATTGTTAAAGACATTGTTTTAATTGAAAGATTGAAATTTCGTATTAGTGAGAGTTACATTAAAAGTGTATGTATTTTCGACATATGTAATTTATTTTTTGACCATCCGTATATTATGCGATATAATTTATAACATTGGCGGCGTAGCCAAGTGGTCTAAGGCGACGGTTTGCAAAACCGTTATTCCTCGGTTCAAATCCGGGCGCCGCCTTATAGTGCCGGGGTGGCGGAATGGCAGACGCAGGGGACTTAAAATCCCCTGGGGGAAACCCCGTGCGGGTTCAAGTCCCGCCTCCGGCATTTTTAAATTATGTTACTTAAACGAACCACAGGAAATGTCCTTTTGGTGCTAACAGTGGGTGCCGCATTTGGTACCCTTATTGGAGCAATTGTTAAGGCCATTGTTCCAGAAAGTAATGTCAAAACAGTACTTTTTAAGGATATATCTTTTGGATTGAATAGGTTCAATCTTGACCTTGTATTTTTTAAAATGGGTTTATCGTTTCATATTGTATTTAATATCTTTACGGTGTTTTTTGTGTTTTTAATGATATATCTTCTTATCAAGCACTAATTTTTCCAAAAATGTGATTCCTCTTCTAAAACATTCACATATTCGTAGAATTTTTCTTTGATATATGTATCGTTTATTGAGCTAAGATAAAGGGCATAAATAGGAAAGATGCGTCTTGCTACCTTATGTTTGTCTTCATATTGGGAAGAGGCTTCTAAAAGTTCAAACATTATTCTAATCCATTCCCTATCGCCTATAGAGGAGTCCTCCTTACCAGAATATATTGCAGAAAGCATGGCAAAATGGTCTTCATACATGTGTTTTTTCCAGAATGGTGCGTATTTTCTAAAACCAGAAACAAACTCTTTTTTCAAAAATGAGACGCCGGGTATTTTGAGTTTATCCTCTCTGTTTAATTGGATCTTTGGACTTTTGAAGGACTCTGTTTGTGCCTCACCCCTATCAAGGACCTTCATCAAAGTGGCAGAGGAGTTGATAAATTCATTCTTAATTGTCTCATAAAGTGGTTTAGTATCTGAAACTGGTTCTAAATTAATATTTTTAACCTTCAAATTGTTGTAAAGGGCATACGCAAGTATTCCAATATTAAATGCAGTAAGGCTTTTGGATGCTTCCCAAAGATGTTGCACATCTTCGTTTTTGAAAATATGTGCAGGAATAGATGTTGCATAAGAATGAAAACTTGTAAGATGGGGTCTTTTCAAAAGATAAAGGATTGAAAATACAAAAAATGTGGAAAAATGGCAGGCAGGGTGGTCAAATGGCTCATGTCCTATCCGAAGGACAGTATCTTGTTCTGAGATATTTTTAATTATGCTAAGCATCTTGGGATGAAAGTCTGTCAAAATGATTACCCTACCGTTATCCTCCACGTTTATGGTATTAGATGATGGATTTAAGAGATCAGAACGCTCAAAAACCTGTATGTTGCCCCCGAATTTATCACGAGCAACCCTCACTAACGCCTTCTTTGTAATTAATATGCCTTCCATAATAATAGCCTCTCTTTACTAAGAAATATTATTTTAAAGTTAGTATTACGAACAGTCAAGGAATGTATTTCTTTTGGGAATCTAAAACCTAATTAAATCAACAATGGAATCTAAATCGTCTTTTGCAACAATAGGAACATCTTTTTTAGCGATACGTTTAATGGCTCTTGGGTCCTTAAGCCCATTGCCTGTAAGCAGAATTACACAGGTCGCATCATGCGGAATTCTGTTCTCTTTGATGGCCTTCTTAAATCCTGCAAATGCTGCTCCTGCGGCAGGCTCAGTAAATATACCTGTATATTTCGCAAGTTCACTAATTGCTTCTAATATTTCTTCATCACTTACACCTATGAAAAAGCCATTTGATTCTTTTACAGATTTTAAAGCCTTTACTCCATCCCTTGGAACTCCAACGTTAATTGAATCTGCAACGGTTTCTGGATTTTCTATGAATTCAATCTCATCTGTATTGTTCTCGTAGGCTCTGAGTAAAGGAGCACTTTTTTCTCCTTGAACCCCTACCATATGTGGTATCTTTTCTATAAAACCCAGTTCTTTTAGTTCTTTGAAACCTTTATAAACACTCTCTATTATACATCCGTCGCCAACAGGAACAAAAACATATGAAGGTATGTTGTATTCAAGTTGCTCTGCTATCTCAAAGGCGGCTGTCTTCTTCCCTTCAGAAAGATAGGGGTTTACGGCAGTGCTTCTAAGGTAAAGCCCAGTTTTTTCTGCGACTTTAAGGGAAAGGTCAAAAGATGTGTCATAATTACCATCAATCAATATAACCTTTGCATTAAATAATAATAATTGAAGTAGTTTTCCCTCTGGAATGCTCCTGGGTGCAAGGACATAAACAGGCATACCAATGGAGGCTCCAAATCCTGCCATTGAGGATGCGGCGTTCCCAGTAGATGCCACTATAATACCATTAGCGTTTGCTTCTTTTGCCTTTATTGCGGCAATGGAACTTGCCCTGTCCTTATAAGATAGTGTCGGCTCTCTGGTATCATCTTTTAGATAAAGGCCTTTTATATGGTATTTCTTTTCAAAAAACTCACTTTTAATGAGAGGAGTGTATCCCACCCAGAGTGGAGGTATTAGTTTGGTATCTTCAAATGGGAGCAACTTAATATACCTATAATGACCAGGTAGTTCGGGAACAATCCAGTTCTTTCTATTAAATTTTTTACCTATTGCATCGTAATCGTAGAGTACTTCAAGGGTACCCTTATAAGGCCCACACACAGGACATGTGAACAGACCACTGTCCGGTGAATATACCCTTTTGCAACTTGTGCACCTAAGACCTGTTATTTTACTCATTTAGAATTTGAGTATAATCTCCTTCTCTGATTGCATCTTTTAAGTCTTTTGTTATGTGTATGGTTTTTATATCTATTTTCCCTTTCTCTACCTCTTTTAAAGAAAAGCATGTTCTCAAGAAAAATGCTGTGATATTTCTAAAAAGAACGGGGTCTTCTGAAAGCCTTTCAAGTGACAACATAGAAGAAGTCAAAGATGTTGATATAACAGGAAGGATGACCATGTTCCCTCTTTCTATTATGGATAGAAGTTCTCTTAAATCTAATGTGCTTTTGAGTTTTGAAACATATACAACATCAGGATTTAGAAAATGGGATGTTTTGATACCTTCTGCAATAGATTCTGTATCCTGGCCTACTTCTACTTGTAGTATAAGAGATTGTTCATGACGCAAAACATAGGTTATGGGATCTTCAATAGTGAAAATAGCGAATTTACTAAACCTTGAAAGATAGTATAGAACAGCGGCTATGAAATCATAAGCAGGCTCTTCTGAAGGTGAGTGTATAAGAATAAAACCTTTTGGGTCATGAAATACGGATAGGATGGCATCTCTATCAAGTGGATTTTGCATAATTTCCCGAAGCAGAGGTGGCATATCGTTTACTTTTTTTATGGCTATTAAGTATGAACCTCGTTGAATAGCATAAAACACTTGTAGTCTTCCGACTCCAGGTATGCCAACTGAGAACTGTCCTCTGTTCCCAAGAGGTTTGTTTACGAGTTTGGAGCGTTGTTTAAGATTGAGCAAAAGATTTCTTACATCGTCAGGCTTTATTTTACTATGATTAAAAAACTCTATCCCTCTTTTGAGCTTTACTGCAGGACTGGTGCCTGCCGCAAGTATGACTTCTTTTGCACCATATGTATCTAATGCCTTTATAATGTCTTGAATACTCAACATATACTTAACCCCCTAAAAAGCCTAAAGCATGCTTATAATCTTCCGGTGTGTCTATTGAAATGCCGGAATATTCTACCAATACAGTCTTTATTTTAAGTCCATTCCAAAGGGCACGCAACTGTTCAAGGGATTCGGTTTTCTCTATCTGAGGCCTAGGTGATTCTACGAAACTTCTAAGTGCCATTTTCCTATAGGCGTATATACCCAAATGTATGAAGTAGTTTTCTTTGTTGTATGTATTTTTCTCCTTTGGGGATGGAATTGGGGCACGGGAGAAATATAGGGCAAAACCATTTTTATCTATTACTACCTTGGCAGTGTTTTTTGATAGGATTTCTTGAACACTTCTTGCCTTTCTTATGGGGGTTGCGATATCTGCCTCTTTTGTTTTGTACATGGTACTTATGAGGGTTGACAAAATAGATGGTGTTATAAATGGCTCATCTCCTTGAAGGTTGACTACTATGTCATAATCTCTGTTTTTCACCACTTCCCAAACCCTGTCACTACCTGATGGATGGGAGGGGTCTGTCATAACGCTTTTGGCACCATATTTTTGGGCAGTTTCAGCAATACGCAGGTCATCTGTAGCAATTATCACTTCCCTGAATGCATTGCTTTTTTGGGCAGCCTCATACACCCATATAACGATGGGCTTATCTTTGAGTTTAAGAAGTGGTTTCCCATGAAGTCTCGTTGATGCGTATCTTGCTGGAATTACACAGATAGCATTGTGTGTCAATATGACTTATGCCTGTTTTTTTTAAAGAAATAGAATCTTCCGCCTATTCCCCCTTCCATAAAGGCAGTGGTTTCTGGAAACAGCCTTACCCCTGGGGCTACTTCAAGGAAAATGTCGATAGGTGTTCCCTTAAGTTCATATCTAAGGCCAAGGTCAGCACGAATTCCAAAATAGGAGGATGTATCTATTTCAAAACTCAGTCCTGGTCCTGAATAAAATGTAAATCTTCCTGGTAATTCTATTTCAAAATCTTCTTGATTGGCTTGTATGTCCCATTGAAAGAGTAAGTCTGCATTGAAATGGAATCTCCCGGGAATAGCCCAGGCGAGTGCAATCTCGCTGAAGTTAGCCCGCGAGAGAATATATGAAAATGAAAGACCTGTAGGCTGCCCCAATATAAATCCTGTACCAATTGAACCACGTGAAAGTGAAAAGATTAAGGCAGTTAATAAATTCATATTCACAAGCGGGGCCGACGAGACTCGAACTCGCGACCTCCGGCGTGACAGGCCGGCGTTCTAACCAGTCTGAACTACGGCCCCGCGTAGTGTTAAAAAGTATAATATAAATGATATGAAAAGTCAAGTAATCCATCAAGATTTTTTCTTTGCACATCAATTGTAATGTATAATATAACCATCAAAAAGGAGGGAAGTTATGAAACTTTTGAGGGTTATACCAGAGAGTATGCTAAGAGGTAAAAAAGTCTTTGTGCGTTGCGATTTTAATGTGCCGTTGGAAAACGGAAAGGTCAAAGACGATACGAGGATAAAAAAGGCACTTCCTACCATAGAGTATTTGATAGAAAAAGGTGCTAAGATAACCCTTGCTTCTCATCTCGGAAGACCAAAGGGCGAAAAAAAACCAGAACTCTCCCTCTTACCTGTAGCAAAGAGATTATCAGAGCTTCTGGAAAAGGATGTTGAATTTGCTGAAGACTGTATAGGTGATGAGGTGAGTAAAAAGATAGAGGCGCTTTCTGAAGGCGATGTTTTACTTTTGGAAAACCTACGGTTTTATAAGGGGGAAGAGAAGAATGATGAGGATTTTGCAAAAAGCCTTGCTACGCCTTTTGATGTTTACATAAATGATGCCTTTGGTACAGCACATAGAAAACACGCCTCTACCTATGGAATGGCTAAATACTTTAATGTAAAGGGTGCAGGTTTTCTCCTTGAAAAGGAAGTGCATATGCTAACTGAGATATTGGAAAATCCAGAAAAGCCATTTGTAGTTATCCTTGGTGGTGCGAAGGTAAAGGATAAAATAGGCATAATTGAGAATCTTTTGGACAGGGCGGATGTCTTTGTTATTGGTGGTGGGATGGCATACACATTTCTGAAGGCTACTGGTAAAAAGATAGGGAACTCGCTCTTTGATGAAAAGCATTTTGATAAGGTGAAGGAGTTTCTTGAAAAGGGCAAAGAAAAGTTTGTTTTGCCAGTGGACCATGTTGTAGTTTCATCGCTTTCGGACCTTTCAGACCTTAGGGAGGTAGAGGAGATAGAAGAGGGATATATGGGTGTTGATATTGGAAGGAAAACCATTAGATTGTTTGAGGAGAAAATAAAGAATGCAAAAACGATTTTTTGGAACGGGCCAATGGGTGTTTTTGAGAAGAATGAACTTGCAAAAGGTACTGTGGAGATTGCAAATAGTGTAAGGGATGCAACTGGTATGGGCGCTAAAACCGTAATAGGTGGTGGTGATACTGTATCCGCCATTCATGTTGCCCGCCTCCATGATGAGGACTTTACACATGTTTCAACAGGAGGTGGTGCAACACTGGAGTTTCTCGCTGGTATTAAATTGCCTGGTATAGAAGCCTTAGAGTGAGTGTTGTCCACTCATATGTGCTTTGATGTTTTTAAAGTGCATCTTTGCTACATAAGGCAATTTATCTTTCCCATATTTTTTTATAAACTCTAAGATTGCCTTGTTTACATTGGAACCTGCGCCTTTTGGAAATGACATGGAGTATTCTTTTTCCATTTTCTTCAAGTGTTCTATGTAATAAAAACGCGCAATAATAGAAGCAAGGGCTGAGGAGAGATACCGCTCCCCTTGAGATTCAATGATAAAATCCATTGTTCTCCCTTTGGAAAACATATAACTTTTTATAAAATCAGGGTTTGCAAACATATCTATTATAACAAGATGTGCCTCTTTTTTATTTAAAATGTTCTCAATTACCCTTGCATGTGCCCATGCGAGAATTCTATTTACATTTTTCATCTTTGCATATAGTTCATTGTATTTTTTTGGTTTTATAAGAACCACATCGTATAAAAAACTTTTTTTAATGTATTCTATTTGCTCTTCTATTACATCATCACCTAATCTCTTACTGTCTTTTATTCCCATTTCAATGAGTTTTGGGACATCATCTTTATCAACATACGCACCTGCCACAACAAGTGGTCCAAACACATCGCCTTTGCCAGATTCATCTGTACCTATCTGTGGAAATCTGAGTCCTTCTTTGAATGCTTGTACGAGCATATTGGAGAGGGGAGCACAGAGTGGTATGGGATAAACCAGGGTGCCTGTAGATGGGTAGAAAATGTATTTTTCTCCTTCTATTTCAAATACTTCCTGATTTTGTGACTTCTTATATGTATCTGCAATATTGTACAAAAGGGTGCGCACTTTGGTACGCACCCTATGTGGGAGGATTATGGACCTTATCTTTCTACTTTTCAATTAAAAGTTTTAATGTCCTTTTACCAATTTTTATTATATATCTTCCAGGTGTTAATTGATTAAAAGTTAACCTATTTTCGCCTTTATGGAGTGTGACATTTCTTTGCAATGCCAGTCTGCCAGTTATGTCAAAAACCTTTATGTCTGTGTTTTTTGTTTTTGAAGATGTGAGGATAAGAGTATTTATATAATTTGTTTGTTGCTTTAGGTTTGTGTGTTCTCTTATACCTTCGGGTGAATGAAACTCAGGTATCTTTTTAAATGTAATGTCATCAACATATATCCCATCAAAGTTGACAGACTGGTCTGTTTCCATATAAAAGCGATATTTTAGCAACTTGCCCCTGTATTTTGTAAGGTCTATTGTTACCTTATGCCAATCTGCTGTATCATTGAATGTTTTGAGTGTCTGCCATGTTGTATCACCTATGGTCTTTACTTGAAAATATGCATAATCATACCCCTTCTCAAGGCTGTATTTAGTGTAAAAAGAAATATAGTACATTGCTGTTGTATCTTGAAGATAGAGTGTGTCTTTAAATTCAAGATATGATGTGTCGTTGTCATTATAGTTTCCACCCTTTGAGTCTGTGATGGAATGATATTGAGAATGGTAATCTTCACTTGTTGTATCCCAGTGATTTGTCATAAAGTCAGAAAATCCGTTTTCAAAATCACATTGAAAAATAGGATTTATATTGCCTATAATGAGTTTTACCTCTTTTGTAGCATTGTAGTAAGGTGAAGAGACATTAAAATACATGGCTATCCATCCAGGTTCAAATGTATCAGGAAGCGTGAAGGTAAAGGAGAAAAAGGTATCGTTTTTATTGGGTAGTATGCCAAGATTGGATATGTTAAAACTTGATGGAGTTGCATCAGTTATGCCATACCTCATAAGGCTATCTGTAATAATGGACACATTGCCACCTGTAAATTGGGAAGTTGCAGAGAGGTTTTCAATACGCACGCTGTGGGTTACACTATTTAGTGAGTCTGCGTCGTTGTTTTCAATTGCCAACCACATACCGGCCATTTTTGCAAGAAGCATATTAAGAGGAATATTCTCGTTTATTTGTTCTAAGATAATGGATGTATCGGGTTGCCAAAAATCCTCTCCTACTTCTGCTGTATAGGCTAAAATCTTTGGGTGGGATGAATCACTGTACCACCAATCCATTGTGACACCGTTGGCATTGTATAGTAGTTCACCAGGCCTCCCTATGGCATAACCATTAGATGCTGTAAGTCTTCTTGCAAATGCCCTCAATGTGGCATCATCTTCTGCCTCTATGTTGTCATAACCCCATGGAAACATCAAAAGGTTTGAATATGTGTGATAGTCTATAGCAACCTTTGGTTGAATGCTGTCTGTGAAATCCCTTATAGATTCTGACTCCGGTTCTGAGAATGGTGCTGGTCCTCTATAGGTGGCGGAAGAGGGATCAGGAGATGAACCTGTATCATCGTATCCCCATTGATAACTAAAGTTTCTATTTAAATCCACACCATCATCCGACTCTTCAAATATCCCATCATTATCGTTATCTCTTTTGTTCTTTCTCCAGTATCCGTCTGATGATTCGTTATACACATATCCGTCTGGATTTACAACAGGTATAAAATAAAGTCTTCTGGAGTTTAGTACTTCAGTAACATCTGGGTCTTTACCATAGTTTCTTACAAGATACCACAAAAATCCGAACAAAGTGGATACTCCACCTGGTTCCCTTGCGTGAATACAAGCCTCGTACAAAACCGCAGGCCTTGCATCTTCATTTCCATCAAAATGAGTTGCCTCAATTGCCCATATATTTCTTCCTTCATAGGTTGTTCCAATGGAAAACTTTTGGCCTATAATATTTGGATAGAGATTGTGTAGTTTATCAAGTTCTGACACAGCCTCCTCGTATGTATAATATGGCCCAAAGTCTTTTTTAAACGGTGATTTATCCCACCATGCTTTTGTATCCTTTATTACATAAGTAAACTTCATTTTTAGTTTATCCGGATTTCTGGTATATATAAGAGCCTCATTACTTTTTTTATCGTAATGAATAATATCGTACCCAGACTTAAGCAGCCCTAAAAGTTCTTCTTGAGAACTTAGTTTTACTTTTACAAGGCTGTTTGCAAATAGCGTAATAGGTAAGAGAATGAATAATATGGTTTTATATTTCATTGTTCTCACTCCTTTACAATACTTTTCCCTTCTATATAGACTTGGGTAGCCTCAGTCTTTATGTCAAAAGGATGTCCTGACCAAATAACAAAATCAGCGTCTTTTCCTCTCTCAAGACTTCCAACGCTTTTATCTATGCCGAGTAGTATGGCAGGATTGATGGTTATGGATTTTAATGCATCCAATTCATCCATCCCCTCTTTATGTGCAAGTGCTGCATATAGATTAAGGTATTTTATAGGCGTAAATGGATGGTCACTTGTTATTGCCACAGTTAGGCCATTTTTGCTTAAAATACCAGGGTTTTTAAAGGAGTTATGTTTAAGTTCAACCTTCCATGGGAAGTACATGTGTGGACCTGATATGCAACCTATAAGGTTTTTCACACCCTTTATTTCCTCTGTGGCAAGATGCCCTTCTGTGCAGTGGTCAATGATTATTGAAAGATCAAATTCCTCTGCTATTCTCAATGCGGTTAGAATATCGTCTTTTCTATGTGCGTGTGCCCTTACAGGTATTTCTTTTTTTAAGGCAAGGCATAGAGTTTCATACTCAGTGTTTTTCTCTTTCCCTCTTCTTTTATTACAGTATGTCTTCGCCTTATAAAATGCTTCCCTTATAATAGCCGCTATTGCCATCCTTGTAATAGGTTTTTTGCCTTTTGCCCCATAAGTACTCTTAGGATTCTCTCCAAAGGACAATTTAAGCCCTGCCACTTCTTTTAGTACCATATCTTTTAAGTATCCTTCTTTTAATTTTACAACTGCCCCAATGCCTGCAATGGGATTAGAACTTCCTGGTGTAATGTAGACTGTTGTTATACCAGAGGACCTTGCCTCTTTAATTGCGGCATCCATAGGATAAAAACCATCTATGGCTCTTATGTCTGGTGTGCTTGGATTTGTGCTCTCATTCAGGTCTGCATAATCCTTACCTGCGCCTTCTTCTACCATTCCAAGATGGGTATGGGCATCCACAAGCCCTGGCGTAATAAATCTATCTTTTACATTGATAACTTCTACATTCTTGGGTATCCTTCTTCTCCTCAATACCTTTTTTATCTTGCCTTCATCTATTATCAATGTACCATTATAAAGCCATTCTTTCCCTGTAAAAATCTTTGCGCCAACAAATGCCTTCATTTTACCCTCCTATATCACAACACTTTGATGTTTTTTAAGGTCAAATACTATATCACCATTAATGACAGTGTATAACACCTTGTGTAATGGGTTTAAGATGGATATGTCTGTTATTACAATGTCTGCTTCTTTTCCTTTTTCTATACTCCCTATTTTATCGTCCACCCCGAGTATTTTTGCCGCATTAATCGTCATTGCCTTTATTGCCTCAAAAGAAGGCAGCCCCTCTCTTATGGCAAATGTTGCCTCAAGTGGAAGGGTATATATGGGTATAACAGGTGCGTCTGTTATAAAGGCAAAGAGAACATCGTGGTCGTAGAGCACTTTGGCGGTCTTAAATGTTATGTTCTTAAGTTCCTGCTTAATCTTTGTTGATATTGATGGACCGAGGGCACATGGTATATGTTTTTCTTTTAAAAAATCTGCAATTAGATGTCCCTCTGTGCAGTGTTCTATGACAAATGAAAGGCCAAACTCGTTCATTATTCTCCATGCTGTTATAATATCATCCGCCCTGTGTGAATGAATCCTTGCAGGGTATTTTTTCTGAAATACACCAACGATTGCCTCATTTTTGATGTCTATTTGCCCTTTCTTAGCCTTCTCTCTCTTTTTGAGATAGTTCTCTGCCTCTTTTAATGCCTTTTTAGCGATGTATGCATTGCCAAGCCTTGTAGATGGCATCATTTTTTTATGAGAGTAAACCCTTTTTGGGTTTTCTCCAAAAGCCATTTTAAGACCAGATGGTTCTTTTACAATCCTATCCTTTAGCGTTTTTCCGTAAGTTTTTACAGCGACTCCCAGACCACCTATAATATTTGCGCTTCCAGGGAAGATATTGACTGTTGTAATACCATTGGCATATGCATCAAAAAAGGCAGGGTCATCTGGATTTATGGCATCTAAGGCATGAAGATGTGGGGTTATAGGCTCTGAGTATTCATTGCCATCTGCACCAGCCCATCCTGTGTTCTCTTCATATATGCCAAGATGTGTGTGTATGTCAATGAGACCTGGATAGACATTAAGGCCCTGTATATTAATTACCTTAGCATCAGGATGATTGATGCGCTCACCTATATCTATAATGATACCATCCTTTATTAATATATCCCCTTTAAATGTTCCCCTATCTGATACACTATGGATAATGCCACCTTTAAAGAGTATCATATCTCCCCCCTTATTACAATTTCACCCTCAATCATTGTCCATACAGCCTTTGCCCTGAAGTCCATTGGATCCCCATCAAAGGCAACAATGTTGGCTATCTTGCCTTCTTCAATATTTCCCATATCCGAAAGACCAAAGATCTCGTATCCTGTGCTGGCAATGGATTTTAGTGCCTCCCATTTAGAGAGGCCTGCCTTATGTGCCAACATAGCCAAAAATCTCAATATTTTTACAGGATTTTCGCTCTGTGCATGGGAGAGGGCAAATTTTATTCCATAATCTTTCAATATTTTACACGTCCTAAAAGTAGTATTTTTGGTTTCTGGGTCTTTACCTGCTCTCATAAGTGGTCCTAAGATGCAAGGTATTTCATATTTTTTTATAAGTTCTGGGATAAGATGGGCCTCTTCGCATCCAGAAAGTATCAATAAAAAACGGAATTCTTCCTTAAGCATTATAGCCCTTTCTATATCTTCCCTCCTATGGACATGTATTAAAAGTGGTATCTCTTTTTTTAGCACTTTTAAAAGAAGTTTGAGGTCTTGTTTAGAACTATCCCTTTTCTTTTCTGGCCTTTTCATATAATTTCTTGCCTCTTCTAACTTTCTTCTCAAAAGTGCGTAGGCATACATCTTTGTATTTATCTTATCCTCGCTGTGGTAGGACATAATCTCTCGTGTTAGATTTACCTTTAAGCATGCAGGCTCCTTTATGAGGAGTTCACCTATAGAATCCCCATAAGTTTTTATAATACTACCTGCGCCTGCAATAATATTGGCAAAGCCTGGCATAACACATGCTGTTGTAATCCCCCAGGATAGAGATTCCTTTATTGCAGGGTCTTGTGGATGTATGGCATAAGATGGGAGCATATAAGGTGTTATAATAGAAGATGTTTCATCAAGGTCAAATTCTCTAAAGCCCACACCATCTTCTGCTATCCCCAAAAAGGTATGTGGCTCTATCATCCCGTACATAAGGTAAAGTCCGTTGGCATCTACCACATTTTCATCTCGTAGGCCTTTGCCGATTTGACTTATTCTACCATCGGTGATTTCAATATCACCTTCTTTTATCTTTTCCTCAGAAAAATCAAGGTATTTGGCATTTTTAATAACCACTTTCGCCTCCATGTTCCTATTGCTAATCAATAAAAAAGTATAAGGTTTTTATAAAGTAAAATCAATTTAGAGTGCTATAATTTGATTATAAAAATTTTGAGTTAGAAAATTTACTTTATGCCGTTGGCTATCTTTAAACTTGATTTTTGGCGTTGAATACATTATAATTTTAAGACGATGCTACTTAATTCAAGAGAACTTGCGCGGAAAAAGAGAGAGATGCTTAAATTATTTTATGCGCGGAATTTTGTTAAAGCACTTCAGTTATACGAAGAAATCCTTGTTTACATAGAGAGTGACGCAGAGATGCGAAAGATAGGTGGAGATTTGTATCTCGCTGTTGGCAATACATCTTTGGCACTTGGTGAATATCGTAAAGCGCTCCAATTATGGATGGAAGGGGCAAATTATGAACGAGCAAGGGTCCTTGCTCAGAAGATAGCCCATCTTGCACCAGATGACCTTGATATCCATTCTACAGTGGCTGAAATATACTTGAAAAAAGGAGATACAAAGCGTGCGGTTCTGGAAATGTCAAAATATGTAGATAAAGCCCTCGCTCAAGGGAAAAAAGACCTTGCCAAGTTTATGCTTGAGAGGATTAGAAGGCGTGGCCTTACAGAGTATTTACCTGATAGGCTTAAGCAACTTCTTGGAATAAATCAGGATATTGAAAAATACTTTGAAGAAGTAAAATTGGAGCCTGAATATAAGCATTTCAATGTATATTTAAGAAAAGAAATTGCACGTGGAAATAGGTATAATCGCAGCTTTAGTTTTATTCTTATACACAGGAATAGGGAAAAAGCATTTGATACTCTGGAAAAAAATACTATAAGAGAGATCCTCACCGAAGCATTAAGAGAAGCAGATATATTCTTTATTGGTGATAAATGGTTATTCGTTCTTTTGCCTGAAACAAATAAATATGGTGCCATGCATGTGTATGATAGATTAAAGGAAGTATTAGGTGAGCAATTTCTTGATTTGAGATTTTTCCTTGCCAATTTCCCTGATGATGGTCTTTCAGACAGTGAACTTATAAAAAAGGCTCTTACATATCAAGAGATTTAGATCTCATTTTTTATGGTCTCGTAGATGCTATCATAAGGTACTTTTAATTCTATGAATAGTTTCTCATATCTTTTTTTAAGGGCACGATTATAAAGACGAGCCAAAGATGTACCTTTTTTATATCTCCACGAGGGAGAAATCTTAGACAGGGTATCGACTAACTGCCATTTGTGAAGGAATATAGTACTCTCGAGTTTTTTTAGCGCAAGTATTCTATCCTTCCCAAACCATCCTATATCTAATTTGTCCACTTTTTTATTATCGACCTTAAGTGGGTATACTTCGGCGTAATGGATTATGCGTTCAGTGAGTTTTTTGTTTATCTTAAGTTTTAGAAGTAAGGTATATTTGAAATCCCTGGCACTATTAAATACAGAATCTTTAACGGTATTTAATTGCGGATCCCAAAGATTTTCCGTTTTTAATTTGTTTTCGCATGACCGTGTAATTGCATACCTTACTGGTGTGTAAACCTTTTGTTGAAATACATTTTGCATAAAAAACAGTGCGAAGAAACTAATAATGCCAGAGGATAGGGGAGTAAAGACCCACCCCAACGCAATCTTATTGAGCACACTAAGATTAATCGCCCTTCCTCCTCCCTTGGCTATGCCTATGCCTATTACACCTCCCACAACTGCCTGAGAACTTGATATAGGCACAAGGGGAAGGGGAGGAAGATGTAATGAGATCAGGAGTTTTGCAAGGCTTTCTGATGCAAACATGAAAAGAACGAGTGATTCTGCAAGTACTACTATCAGGGCGCTTAATGGAGACAGTTTAAAAATGGATTTTCCAACGGTTTTCATAACCTTATATGAATAGGTAAAAATGCCCAAGGCTATCGCAAGTCCACCAATTAAAAAGAGTACCTGCGTTCCAGAAAGGTGTAAAATGTAAAAAAGGTTTAAATCTTTGAATGGGTTTGCAGTAACAAACACGCCCATTACATTTGCGATATTATTTGCACCAAGGGAATAGGCTCCAAATGCACCAATGAGGATTAATAGTATTCTTGTGTACATGTCAAGGTCCAAAAGATGGATCTTTACATGCTTAAGAAGGAACATAGTGCCCTTATATAATATGTAGGAAAATATAGCGGTAATGATGGGATTTAATACCCAGGTTGAGACTATTTTAGTCAATGCATCGGTGTCAATAAGAGCACCTGCGAAAAAGTCCCATCCTACAATTGCACCTACAATAGCCTGTGTTGTGGATACAGGGAGCCCCATTTTTGTCATTGCCGCGACAGTAACAGCAGCCGCAAGGGCTACGGTAAATGACCCACTTAGTGCATTCACAGCACCTAACTTTCCTAAGGTATGTGCTGCACCCGCACCACTTATAACAGCACCTATTATTACAAATATTGAACCTATTATGGCGGCTGTTCTGAATTTTACCATTTTTGTGGCTACAGCCGTGCCAAATACATTGGCGGCATCATTGGTTCCCAATGACCAGCCTAAGAATATACCACTTAATAGATAAAACCACACCATATTAATCCAGCCGCTTTATAACATATATGGATATTCTATCTCCCACATCTTCTGCATAGTCTGCAATAGATAAAAGTTTCTCAATAAATGTTGAAATATGAATCTTTTGAGCAAGATCAAGATCTTTACTATTGAATATATCCATTCTTATGCGGTTGCCCACTCTATCTGATTCCTTTTCATGAAACATTATCTTTGTTATATGGTCTCTTACTGCTGTTATGTTCTTGAAATAGGATCTTACAGTTGTAACCATCTCCTCAACAGATGCCGTACTTTCTGAAACCAGGTCAAAAACATATTTGTCAATGAAGTCTGGGATTTTTGGCCTTTCTACTTGAAACCCTAAAATGGTGTCCGCTATTATATTTAGCACATTATCCGAGTTCTCCAAAAGGGCGAGTACATCTCCTCGCGCTTCAGGAAGTAGCATTTCCGCGTAGAGTTTGTTTTCTACATCCCTCCTTAGTGTATCTGCTTTCCCTTCCAGTTTATCCACGAGTTCTGCTCTTTTTGAAAATTCTTCAAAGTTTTCCTCCAAGTAGTATCTAATGCCCTGTTTAAATTCTAATGAGGCCTGTAATATTGTATCAAGGAATTCATCTATTTTTGCCTCAAGTTCTTTTGTTCTTTTAAACACTCTGAACACAATGCACTCCTTTTTAGGTGCCATATTATACAGTACACTCCTTATTTTATCAAATAAACGCCTTTTTGTTTATAACTTAAAGGTAAAGTTCGTATTTCTTGACTATACCTTCATTTTATCTTATCTTTAATTTACTTCGTAGGAGGCAAAATGGCTAAGAAAAAGGATGTAAAAGTAAATATAAACTATGATTTTTGTAAAAAGTGTGAGATCTGTGTGAGGATATGCCCTACAAATGTATTCGCACTACGTAGCGATGGCTACCCAGAGGTTGTTCATGAAGAGGAGTGTATAGATTGTGGACTCTGCCAGACCCATTGTCCAGATTTTGCGGTATGGATTCAGCATAACGAAGAAGAGATAGAACATCCCATGTGGGATTATCTTAGAAGGGAGAATCAGCCCTCTGTATGGTGCCCAGGTTGTGGTATAGGTATTATATTTCAATCTCTTCTCAGGCAGATAAAGGTGCAAGGTATCCCGAAGGATAAAATAGCGTTTGTTTCTGGTATTGGTTGTACAGGTAGAATGCCTGGATATGCAGATTTTAATACCATTCATACCACGCATGGGAGGGCTTTGGCTTTTGCCACTGGTATCAAACTTGCGAATCCAGAACTTAAGGTGATTGCTGTTTTAGGTGATGGCGATGGACTTGCTATAGGAGGAAATCACCTAATACATGCTGCAAGAAGGAACATAGACATTACGGCCATATTGGTCAATAACTTTAATTATGGCATGACTGGAGGGCAGGTCTCTCCGACAACGCCGGAAGATTCATATACAACTACATCTCCTTATGGGCAACTTGAGCCTTTCTTTGACACAGCAAAACTTGCTATTGGAGCAGGTGCTAATTTCGTAGGAAGAGCCACTACATACCATGTACCTATAATGGACAAACTTATAAAAGAGGCTCTTTCTACAAAGGGATTTTCTCTTGTTGAGGTCTTAAGTCATTGTCCCACATATTATGGAAGGCTCAATCATATACCATCGCCTTTTGATATGCTTAATTGGCAGAAGAAAATGGTGACAAGAAAGGATGAGGAAGGTAAGTATAAGATAGGTGTACTTCATAAAGGTGATAGGGTAAGTCTAACTGAAAGAATAGAAGAACTTAAAAAGAGGGCAAAAAATGGAAAATAAGAAATTAGAAATAACACTTTCTGGTGCAGGTGGTCAGGGTATAGTAGTAGCCGGTTATGTGATAGTGTATGCTGCCGGTATCCTTGAAGGTAGGGAAGTTGTTCAGGTTATCTCTTATGGTCCTGAAGCAAGATTGGGCTCTTCTCGTTCTGATGTAATCATATCAGACACTCCTATTGCGTATCCAAAGGTTAAACGCCCTGATTTAATGCTTATTATGAACCAAGAGTCGTATGATAAACTACATGGCAATCTAAAGGAAGGTGGTACATTGATAGTAGATTCAACCTTTGTTAATGGAGTATTGGAGGATTTTGCCTACAAAATACCGTTTACTCGTTATGCAAGAGAAGAGATTGGTTCACCTGTGGTTGCAAATATGATGGCGCTTGGTTTTATGGCAAAACTCACAGGAATAATAAAGATAGAAAATCTTAAGCAAGCAATACGGGATAAAGTAAAGAAGAGTTTTGTCAACTTAAACCTTCAAGCCGTAGAAAAAGGAGTGTATCTTGCAGAGGACATTATTAATAATAAAGCCTGATGCCGTAAAAAAACGCGTTATTGGGAAGATTATTTCCATGCTTGAAGAACATTTTGATATAAAGGGCATTAGGATGAAGAAACTCACTCTTGATGAGGCAAAAAGGTTTTACAAGGTTCACAAAGGCAAGGACTTTTACGAAGGACTATGCGAGTTTATGGCAAGTGGCCCGAGTGTGGGGGTGCTTTTAGAGGGGGAGGATGTAATAAAGGAACTTCGTGATTTTATTGGTAGTACAGACCCTAAAAAGGCAAAAAATGGCACTATAAGGGCGTTGTTTGGCACGGATGTAAGGCAAAATGCTGTCCACGCATCAGATTCACCAGCCTCTGCAGAGTATGAGATACCCTTTTATTTTCCTGATTAGAGAGGAGATAATATGAGCATTTTTAAAGACATTGAAGTCAGTGAGAAGTTCTTTTTGAGAAATCTTGAAGTATATCCGTTGAGATATACCAAAGGGAATGGGAGTATTTATGTGTCCCTTGATGAAGCATTAAGGGATGGTACAGCCAAGGTAAAGGATGTCTATGGGGTAAATGCTATTGGTGTATTAAACATAAATGACAGGCCCCTTTTAATGCTTGAGGGAGAGAGTCTACAAGGTGCCAGGCAGGATAGGATTGTGAATGTCACAAGTATCTTAGAACCTGAGGTTGAAACAGTTTTACCGGTGAGTTGTGTTGAACAAAACAGGTGGCAAGGGGCAAGTGATTTTTCCACTTCTTTGACTCTTGCTTTTCCTTCCCTAAGAAGCATTTTACGTAGTTCTGTATATAATAGTCTCAAAGCGAGCAAAAAAATGGAATCTGACCAGAGTGCTATTTGGGAGGAGGTAAAGAAGACCTTAACCGTTACACATACGAGAAGCGAAACACTATCCATGCATGATGCTTACGCCTCTTTAAAAGAAGATATACAAAGGTATGTAAGTGAGCGTGGAAACCTCAGGAATATGCATGGCTATATGGTTTTTATTGAAGAAGGACTTGTATCACTTGATGTATTTGCATCCTCTGAACTTTTAAAAAAGTACGAGAGGAAACTCTTTGAAAGTTATGCCATGCAAGGGATGCTCTATATCTATGGGCAAAAGGACCTGAAAAAAGTCAAATTAGACCCTAAGGACTTGGATATGCTTGATTCCGTTGACTTTGAAGATTTTCAGTTGATGGAAACGGTATATGAAAAAAGGTATAGGGGCGATTTTCTGATAAATGTAACCTTTAATAAAAATAATGAGTTTGTTTATGCTTCCGTAGTTCCATCGCATAGTTAATTTTTGCATACGTTTATATTCAAAAAGGAGTGAAAACATGTTAAATATACCAACACATCTAAAGGGTAGAGACTATATAAGAACGCAGGACTGGTCAAAAGAAGATCTTTTGACTGTTATAAATGTCGCAGAGGAGTTGAAATATGCATTTAAGCACAACGAACCTACGCCTATCTTAAACAACAAGACCATATTTTTGATGTTCTTTGACAAATCCACAAGAACAAGGAACGCATTTGAGGCTGGAATGACACAACTTGGTGGTCATGCACATTATATTGATGTATCCACTTCACAGATTTCCCATGGTGAGAGTGCAAAGGATACGGGTATAATTCTTTCAAGATACGGTCATGGCATTGCCATAAGGCATGACCTTGTGCCCTATGAGGGCGAAAATTATATGAGGGATATGGCTTTCTGGGCAGACAAACCCATAATAAATCTTCAGTCAGATATAGACCATCCTACCCAAACAATAGCAGACCTTATGACCATAATGGAAAGGTTTGGTTCAAATTTAAGAGGACTCAAAGTGGCAGTTTCCTGGGCATATACCAGAAGTTATGCAAAACCTCTTTCAGTACCCCAGGGCCTTATCATGCTTCTTACGCGCTTTGGAATGGATGTGGTGCTGGCACGTCCACCTGAGTATAAATTAATGCCAGAGATAGTTGAAATAGGAAAGAAAAATGCAGAAAGAGAGGGAGTTCGGTTTGAGATAGTAGATGATATGGAGTATGCATTTGAGAGTGCTGATATTGTTTATCCCAAGAGTTGGGGTGCACTCCATTTGTTTAATAATCCAGAAGAGTCTTTAAAACTTGCTAAAAAGTACAAGGACTGGATTGTAGATAGCAAAAAGATGGAGATTACAAAGCCTCATTCTATTTATATGCATTGCCTCCCCGCGGCTCGTGGTGAGGAGGTTACTGACGATGTTATAGATGGTCCGCATTCTGTAGTGTTTGATGAAGCAGAGAATCGTTTGCACACAGCCAAGGCACTTATGAGCCTGTTAATGTGAGAAAGAAAACAAGGGGCGTTATCACCTATATAATTGATGGTGATGACGTCCTATTGATTTATAAGAAAAGAGGACATGGTAAGGGTTTATTTAATGGCCCTGGTGGTAAGATAGAAGAAGGAGAGTCCCCATTTCATGCCGCTATTAGAGAAACTAAGGAAGAGGTAGGTATTGTGCCAAATAATCCAGAGATGTGCGGTTTTATAAGATTTTTTGATGAGAAAGGAGAAGATTGGGATGTGTATGTGTTTAGGTCTTATTCATTTAAACATACATTGAAAGAATCGGATGAGGCAAAACCTGTATGGTTTAATAAAGATGCTATTCCATACTCGCACATGTGGGAGGATGATAAGTATTGGCTACCTTTTGTAATTAAAGGCGATTATTTTTACGCTGAGATTAAGTTCCTTAGTGGAAAGATGCAATGTAAAAAGATAGAAACATTACGAGTGGGGGAGTTCCATAAAAAGATTAAAGAGTTTAATTAAGCCTCTTGGCATACTTACAATTTTAGTAATTTTTTATTATCTTACAAGAAATATAGTTAATAACTGGGATAGCATTGCACCCCGCTTGGGTACACTTGATATATGGATGTATTTTTTATCGTTGGTTGTCCTTTTTGTTGCGCAGTTTTATGTTGTAGTTTTATGGAGGTTTATCGTAAATTCTGGTAAGAACAAAATAGGTATAAAGGATGCAATATCCATCTTTTATCTCTCTGCTCTTGGGAGGTATATTCCAGGTAAGGTTTGGCAACTTGTAGGTCTTGCTATGCTTTCTGAAGGCGTTGGTATAGAATCGGAAATTGCCATTACATCTTCTTTACTATCCCAATCCCTTTCTGTTATCACAGGCATTTTAATCTCGGCAGGAACTATCACCCTATATGTAAAGTGGTACTTTGTAATACCTCTTATCCTCTTGGTACTTGTTTTCCTTTACCCTCCAGTATTTAATAAGGTGCTCAATTTTTTTTCTATGAAAATAAGGAAAAAATCACTAAGTATGAATATCAGTCTTGTACAGGAACTTTTACTATTTTTGGGTTATTGGGTGGCTTGGCTGCTTTATGGCCTATCTTTATTTTTACTTTTTAAGGCATTTTCGCTTAACATAGGGTTGGTAAGGTCTATTCAATTTTTTGCGGTTTCATATCTTTTAGGTCTTTTTGCTGTATTTGTTCCAGGTGGGCTTGGTGTAAGAGAAGGCGTATTAACACTTTTGTTAGAAAAAACAGGTATAGCAACCTACTTAGGTTCAATGATATCTATTTTTGAGCGATTGAATATTACTTTAACAGAGATTATTCTTGGGTTGTTTGGTCTTTTTGCGTTTCTTTTGAAACGAAAATCTTGAAGATTTTTCCCAATCTATTTGGTGTGGTATATAGGTTTTGAATTACTATGTTTCTTATTACCTTATCTTTCTCAGTATTTTTGGGCAATATAGGTGTAAGGATGTCTTTTGACAGTGGATCAAAGTCATCAGATATAAATACTATGTAGTCTAAATGAGTGATACTAATCTTTTTTCTGAGAAGGTCAAATTCGTTAAATATATTGCCCTCATAGTCTTTACCATTTAAGTATGAAAACATTCCAATTCTCCTATATGGCATTAAAACCCTTTTATCACTGATTACACTTACCTGTGGTGCCATCTCTCTTGCTGCTTCCTCTTTGTTTTTTTCCTCTATTACCCCAAATTTAATGTTTCTGTAAGTGTTTTTAAGAGCATAAAACGAAATAGTTATAAGCGAAAAAAAGACTATGTATGAGAGTAGTGGGTGTGCAAAAGATAAAATACTCTCTGTGAAAAATGGTATTAAAAGCAATACTGGCACGATAGGAATGAAGACTTGCCTTGGAGTGAAAAAACCTGTGTATATTGAGATAAGTGATATTGTAAGCATTAGGACAATGGAAAGTGTAGCAAGAAGTATTGTTTCATATCGCCTTTTTATGAAACTAAAGAGGAGTGTAAGAAGCAGTGTTATCAAAATGTATACACTATAAGAGGTTTTAAGCGTATTATATATTCCTGTAATTACTTGTTTTGATGTTAGCATAGCTGCGCCGGTTATGGAAAAATAATACCCAAGCACCTTGAAAGAATAAAATGGGTCGTGTGAGAGGAAAAAATCAAAACCCAGCCATAATAAAGGCGATAATAAGGCTAAAAGTAGGGCACATTTACACTTTTTGTAAGCAATTATGCTGTGCAATATAAGGAAGAGGGCTACTATCCATACTTCTTGTCTGGTAAGACCACCTAAAAGAAGAAGGAGTGAAGTAAGATAAAAGTGTTCTTCTATATAAAAGTATAAACTCCATATAATGAATGTTGCAGCAATGAAAATATCGGTTCCAAATGCCATGTTTTTTATAGTAAATGGTAGTATAAAAAAGAGTATTTCCCCAAAAAGAGAAAGTATGTGATTTTTCGTTATTCTAAGTATCAGTTTGAAAATACCGTATCCCATAAAGAACATAAAAAGTACCTTTAAAAGTTCTATCCATAACAAATTGGGTGTTGCAAGCAGGCCGTATAGGAAAACAAGTAGAGGAGAGGGAGTGATTAATTGCAAGTGAAGAAATTTTCCACTTAAGAGAATATTCCAAAACCAAATATAGGCATATCCATCAGTAGATAACATAAATGAGTTCGTATAACGTAATATGAAGAAGAAGTAGGAAAAAATCGGTATTGCAAAAACGAAAAAGTATAAAAACGGTTTTAAATTTATTCTCTTTTTATGCCTTTTGTCTGTTTTTGCCATTTTTTAAACACCTGTTTCCCTTAATACGATACTTTAAATATGTCCATGCGCCTTGGAACCAATCTTTCCAGTTAATTTTCTTACCTTCTTTAATACTTCTTGGTGCGTATCTTATAGGTACTTCATAGATTTTCTTTCCAGAAAGGATTATTTTGGATGTGAGTTCTGCTTCAAGTTCAAAGCCTTTAGATTCAATATTAATTCCCTTTATAAAATTGCGTGGTAGGACTTTATAGCATGTATATGAGTCTGTAAGATGCGTCCCATACAATAAATTAACAAACCAATTGATGGAATATCTTCCAAGATAATAGAGTATTGAACCTTTTGGATTAGATTTTTCAAGTAATCTTGATCCATATACAACCTCTGCCTTTCCGTCTAAGATGGGTTTTAAGAGTTTTGGATAGTCTTCGGGAAAGTATTCAAGGTCTGCATCCTGAATGATTATGTATTCGCATTCTGCATGTTCAATGCCTGTTTTAATCGCTCCACCTTTCCCTTGATTTTTTTCGTGAAATATTATTTTAAGATATGGTTTTTCTTCTTTGAGTTTCTTGAGGATGTCACGGGTACCATCTTTTGAACCATCATCAACTATAATAATTTCTTTTTCTATTGGCACATCTTCAACCCTTTTTAAAACCTTTAAAATCGTGTCTTTCTCATTGTAGCAAGGTATTATTACACAGAGTTTCATTGCGAAATTAGATAAACCCCGAATGTTATTAAGAAAACCCCTAATAGTCTAATAACCTTAAATGGTTCTCCAAATAGGGCTATTGATATAAAGAATATAAGGATGTATCCAATACTCAACATAGGATATGCTACAGATAGTGGGACCTTAACAAGTGCAAGCATCCAGAAAATTGCACTGATAGCATAAAAGGTTATTCCTATCAAAGAATAAGGGGCAAGCATGAGCCTTAGGACCTTTAAGATAGAAAATGGTCTTATGGAAAAGTCTTTAAAGTGAAGCATTGACCACTTAAGTGCTATTTGTCCTACAATATTGAACAAGATAGCAAGGTAAATGTTTTGGTATTTACCCATTTTTAAAGTATTCTATGGTTTTTAACAGACCATCTCTAAAAGGCGTCTTAGGTTGCCACCCTAATATTTTCTTGGCTTTTTCTATATCGGGTCGTCTTTTCTTTGGATCATCTTGCAATGGGGGCAAGAATTTGAAATTGGATCTTGATGAGGTGAGTTCCTTAATAATCCGTGCTGTTTCTATAACGGTGTACTCTTCTGGATTGCCTAAGTTTATCACCTCACCATCTATATCTTTAAGTGTGGCTATCTTAAAAATACCATCTACAAGATCATCAATATAACAATAACTTCTTGTCTGCATGCCATCACCATAAATGGTAATAGGCCTATTTTCAAGTGCCTGGTTGATAAAATTTGGGATCACTCTACCGTCGTCTTTTTTCATTCGTGGTCCATAGGTATTAAAGATCCTAACAATTCTGACTTTTGTCTTGTATTCTCTGAAGAAAAGCATACTGAGTGCCTCACCAAACCTCTTTCCCTCATCATAAACGCTTCTTATGCCAACAGGATTTACATTTCCAAAGTAGTCCTCTTTCTGTGGGTGTACCAAAGGGTCTCCATAGACCTCAGAGGTTGACGCCTGTACAAAGACTGCGCCTTGTTTTTGGGCCAGGCGTAGCATGTTGAGTGTCCCTATGGAGTTAACACGCATGGTTTCAAGGGGAAAGTTAAAATAATCCACTGGAGAGGCAGGAGATGCAAAGTTTAGTACGATATCAGATGCTATTTTTAGGTCCCTTTCTATGCCAAGGTCCATTTCTATGAGTTTGAATGCTTTGTTATTTAATAGGTGTTCTATATTTTCTCTACGCCCTGTGATAAAATTATCAATACCTATTACGCTGTATCCTTCCTTTATAAACCTGTCAGCCAGATGTGAACCTATAAACCCCCCAACGCCTGTAATGATAACTTTTTTCATGACATCTTTCCCATTGGATAGTATTCAAAACCCAATTTCTTTACCTTCTTAGGATTATATATGTTCCTGCCATCAACTATTATTGGTGTTTGCATGAGACTGCGGACTTTTTCAAGGTCGGCATTTTTAAATATATCCCATTCTGTGAGTATTAGGAGGGCTTCCTTGTCTTTAACAGATTGATACATATCTTTGGCATAATGCAGGAACATATTTTCAGGGTAAATCCTTTGCATATTATGCATGGCAACAGGGTCATAGAGGGTGAGTCGCCCTTTTTCATCAAGTATCCTTTTTATCACTTTTATACTCGGTGCTTCTCTTATATCATCTGTGTTGGGTTTGAAGGATAGGCCCCAGATTGCAATATGTTTATCTTTGAGATTCCATAGTGCCTTTTTTAAATGTTTCATTAAAGTATCTATGCGAGATTCGTTTATTTCCTGCACATCTTTAAGAAGTTTAAAATCCAATCCATACTGTTTGCCAACGAAGTAGAGTGCCTTTACATCTTTTGGAAAACATGAGCCACCATAACCGATACCAGCCTTTAAAAACCTTTTACCAATTCTTTTGTCCATGCCCATGGCCTTTGCTACAAGATCCACATCTGCTCCGGCCATTTCACAAAGGTCCGAGATCATATTGATAAAGGAGATTTTTGTTGCAAGGAAGGCATTGGACGCATGTTTAATGATCTCCGCTGTGTTTATGTCCGTCACTACCAAAGGGGCTTTTATTGGTTTATAAAGCTCTCGCAAAAGGCGTTCTGCTCTTTTGGATTTTACACCAATGACAATCCTATCGGGCTTAAAAAAGTCTCGTATTGCTTCACCTTCCTTTAAAAATTCAGGGTTTGATGCCACTTCAAAGTCTATGGGGCGTTTTAGGTGTAGTCTCATTGTTCTTTCTATCCATTGAGCGGTTTTAACAGGCACAGTAGATTTTTCAACAATCAGTTTAAAGTTGTTTATGTGCTTTGCAACTGTTTTTGCCGCATCTTCCACCTGACTGAGGTCAGCACTTCCATCTATTCTTGATGGTGTGCCTGTGCAGATAAAAATGATGTCACCGTGCTCTATGGCCTCTTGTTTTGAAGATGTAAAAACAAGTTTTCCAGTTTTTAAATTTTTTAAGAGTAATTCATCAAGACCTGGCTCATATATGGGTGATTTTCCATCTTTTAACTTAATAATTTTGTCCTCATCTATGTCATAACCTTTTACCTCATGCCCTATCTCTGCAAGTCCTGTTGCTGTTGTTATACCAACATATCCAAGTCCTATGATTGTAACCTTCATGTTAATCTCCATTAAAGTCGGGGCGAGTGGATTCGAACCACCGACCTCCTGGTCCCGAACCAGGCGCGCTATCCAAACTGCGCTACGCCCCGATTTAATAAATTATAATGTCATTTTTTTGTTTACTCAAAAGATGCTATCAATCCACCCAGAGCCGAGCACATATTCGTTGTCATAAAAAACCGCGAGTTGGCCCTCTGTGATGGTAAAAAGTGGCTTTTTTAAAACTACTCTAAGTTTGTGCTCATCTATCTTTTTTATTTGGCAAGGTACAGCGTTTTTGCTGTATCTTACCTTCACAGAGCATCTTTCAATCTCATTTAAAGGGACATAGAAAATTGGGGAGTTTATTGTAAAAGACGAACTTGCAAGGTCTTTTCTTTCCCCTAACTCTATGACTTTGTTTGTTGTATCTATATCCTTTACATATACCCTATGACCTGCTGCAAAATCTATACCCCTTCTCTGTCCTCTTGTATAACTTAGAATATCTATTCCTTCTTTGACAACAGTGTTTTTGTAAACCATCTTGCCTTTGATTTCAACATGATACCTTTTTAAAAACTCTTTTACACCTTCTTTTTTAAGAAAACATACATCCTGGCTTTCTTTATGAGACAATAATGTGGGAAATAGTTTTTGTATTTCCTTTTTTATGAACTCTTTTTTTACATGGGCAAGGGGGAATATAATTTGCCCGAGGTAATCTTGTGGGATTCTCGCAAGGAAGTATTCCTGTGATTTTGTTTTGTCAGAAGATGTTTTTAATGTCAGATAGCCCTTGTATTGTCCTATATCTGCATAATGGCCTGATGCAACAAAGTTAAAATGCTGCTCTTTTAGGGTTTTAATAGCATAATAAAATTTAATCTCAGGATTGCATCTTGCACATGGATTTGGTGTCTTTCCCTCTTTGTAAGTAGATAAAAAGTAGTTTATTATGCGTTTTCTAAATTCATCTCTCACATCCTGTATCTCTACATCAAAACCTATTTTGTTCTTAATTATCTCTATGTTATGCAAATCATTGGGCGTGGGTATATCATCATATATCCTTAGAACAAGTCCTTTTACAAAGAATCCTTGTTCCTTTAAATGATAGGCAGCATAGGTAGAGTCTATCCCACCAGATAAGAGAACGAGTACCTTTTTTGTCATCTCGGTTTATATATGTGATTGCCGATAAAACATGAATAGCAAAATTGTGCCTCTTGGGGAGAAAGAAGTTTATATAAGTCTTCTATGTCTAAATAAATAAGTGAATCTGCTTCTATGGCTTCTTTTATGCCTTCTATATCCCTTCCATGGGCTATGAGTTCTTCTCTTGTTGGTATATCTATCCCGAAATAGCATGGAAACCTTACAGGCGGAGAGGCTATTCTCATATGCACTTCTTTGGCTCCATTTTCTCTTAAAAGTCTTATTATTTGTCTACTGGTAGTCCCTCTTACGATAGAATCATCCACAAGTGCGATACTCTTGCCCTGTACAACATTTCTTATAGGAATGAGTTTCATCCTGACCTTTTCCCCCCTCTGGGATGGGGCAATAAAGCTCCTTCCAACATAATGATTCCTTATAAATCCGAATTCCAAGGGAATCTTGCTTTCTTCAGAATAACCAAGTGCTGCCATAATACCTGAATCTGGTACAGGTACTACTATGTCTATGTTAAATCGCTCTTTTTTTGCAAGTATTTTCCCACTTTCCCTTCTAAATGCATAAACAGGTTTGCCAAAGACTGTTCCATCGGGCCTTGCAAAGTATATAAGTTCAAACACGCACTGATTTTTTTTATCCGAAGTGTCTATAATATGTCTTGAGATGCCCCTTTGGTTTACGATAACAAGTTCACCTGCTTTTATCTCTTCTATATTTTTAAAACCTGTCGCCCTTAGTGCACCTTCTTCTGATGAGAATGCTACTTCACCATTTTCATTGGCCATCATAAGTGGCCGCGTGCCATGCTTGTCTCTGAAGGCAAATAGGGCATCATTTTCAAGAATAAGAATAGAGTAGGCACCCTCCACCATATTACTTATTAATTTAAATCTCTCTGTCGCTGGAAGATTCATGTATTTTGTGTACAGATGCAAAATTACCTCTGAGTCAGATGTAGAATGAAATACGCGCCCTTCCTCTAAAAGTGCTCTTCTTAGCGTGTTAGCGTTCGTAAGGTTCCCGTTATGGGCAAGTGCAATGTATCGTTGGTGTGCAAAGATCTGTATAGGCTGAATGTTATTGAATTTGTCCTTATCCCCTGCCGTAGAATACCTTGTGTGTCCTATACCAACAAATCCTTTGAGTGTTTTCACTTTTTCATAGGGTAGTGCCTCAAGTACAAGACCAAAATCCTTTAGAACTTTAAAATTTTTTCCATTAAAGACCGCTATACCGGCGCTTTCCTGTCCTCTGTGCTGAAGGTGGAATAGACCCGTTCTTATCACAGGGCCTGGTTCCCTCTTTTTGGAATAAAGTCCGAAGATGCCACAGTATTCACGCATCCATCAACTCGTATAGGGTTTTTATATAGTTTTCCTTTGCTTCTTCTATGGATATTACGGTATTGCCTATTTGTATATCATTTCCTCCCACTGTCCCTATAAAGAGTGTATCAATAGAATAATCTTTTGCGAGATTTAAAACCTCTTCTTCTTTTGTGGTGGCAACTATTACCCTCTGTGGCCATTCACCAAGCCAGAATACCTCGTCTTCTTTTATACTTGTGTGAAATCCTTTATTTCCTCTTATTGCTGATTTTATAAGTGCCATTAAAAGACCTCCCCTTTTGGGAGGAAGAGCCATATAGGCTATCTTATCCTTTATGAGTCTTCTTACGAGTTCCAAGAGTCGTATCTCATATTCCATATCGCATATTGCCACCTTTCCACCGGTTATGCCGTATAGAATATTAAGAAACTCGCTTGCACCAAAATCATTCATCTTTTTGCCAAGTAGAAGTATTTTGCTGTTGTCTATTGCAAAACCCACATGTGGCTTTTCATAGAGGTTTTCCAAAAGTCCAACCATTCCTATAATAGGAGTGGGATAAATCCTTCTTGTTTCAGATGCGTTGTAAAAACTTACATTGCCTGAAATTACTGGTATTTGAAGTTTTATTGAGGCCTCTTTAATGCCTAAAACAACCTCTTTGAACGAGTAATATACCTCTGGGTCTTCTGGACTTGCAAAATTTAGCCCGTCTGTAATGGCAAGTGGCGTAGCACCAAGGGATGAAATGCTCTCTGCTAATTGGCATACAGTGTTTATTGCCCCGTTTTTTGGGTCTATTTCGCACATCCTTCCATTACCATACACAGAAACGGCAATACCTAAATCTGTACCTTTAATTCTTAAAAGTGCAGCATCGTGTTCTGCGGGCTTTATAACCGTATTTATGCCCACCATGTGGTCATACTGTCTAAAGACCCAATCCTTTGCTGAAGTATTGTAGTGGGTTAACATTTTAAAAATGGTATTTCTGTCAATGTGCTTATCTTTTTTTATATTAATTGTTTTTGATAGGTATTTCGTATTATCTGTTTTTTTCAATTCAAGTTTAGGCTCCCTAAAACCAGAGACAACAAAATCCACTGGCAACTCGGTTTCTATTTTACCCTGGTATTTTATTCTAAGGACCTTTTCCTGTATTACCCTTCCAATCTCAGCATAAAAAAGGCCGTACTTTTTAAATACATTTATGAATTCTTCAACGCTCTCTTTTGATACTATAAAGATCATGCGTTCCTGGGATTCTGAGACAATAATTTCCCATGCTTTCATATCCTCTTCTCTTAATGGTACCTTGTCAAGTTCAACCTCAATACCAACGCCGCTCTTTGCTGCCATTTCAGAAAGGGTTGTTGCAAGCCCGCCTGCACCTAAATCCTGCATTCCGCAAAGCCCATCAAACTCAACCACTTCCATTGTTGATTCTATGAGGAGTTTCTCCATAAAAGGGTCACCTATCTGTACGGAACTCCTTCTGTCTTCGTCTTTTTTTAGCGTTTCTGATGCAAATGATGCACCTTGTATCCCGTCCCTTCCTGTAGAGGCTCCTGCAAGTAAAACAATGTTCCCCGGCTTTCCAGCAATGGCGGATTTAAGGTTCTTAATCTTGCCTATGCCCAAGCATACCACATTGACCTGGGTATTGTCATTGTATGTCTCGTCAAATATGGTCTCACCGCAAATTGTTGGCACACCTATGGAGTTTCCATAGGATGAAATACCCTGTACAACACCATCAAAGATCCTTTTTATATGCGCATTTTCAGGGTCTCCAAATCTTAAGGAGTCCATAAGACATATAGGCCTTGTGCCCATGGCAAGTATGTCTCTTACAATACCACCTACTCCTGTTGCTGCACCATTGTATGGATCAATATGCGAGGGATGGTTATGGCTCTCTATTTTAAAGGATAGTGCCAACTCGTCATTTATCTTCACAACACCTGCATTTTCTCCCATGCTGCTTAATATGCGCTCTGTTTTTGTTTCTTTAAAGTGCTTAAGATACCGTTTTGAACTCTTATAACTGCAGTGTTCGGACCATGCTACATCAAAGATTGCAAGTTCAATTTTATTGACCTCTCTTCCAAGTCGCTCTCTAATAAGGTCTAATTCTTCTTTTTTAAGCATGCCTTTTTACCTCTTCTAATATAGATGTGAAAAATCCCATCCCTTTACCTGTTCCTAAGATCTTTTCGCTGTTTCTCTCTGGATGGGGCATAAGACCTAAGACATTGCCTTTTTTGTTTGTTATTCCAGCGATATCCCAAACAGATCCATTGGGATTGTTAATGTATCTTAACACAACAAGGGGTTTTATATGCTCAATTTCTTCATCTTTTATATAGTATCTGCCATCAAAGTGTGCAATGGGTAAAGAAATACGCTCACCCTTGTTGAATTTATGCGTGAATGGAGTATCATTCCTTACGATTTCAACTTCCTGATCCATGCATAAGAATCTAAGGTGTATATTCCGTAAAAGTGCACCCTCTAACAAGCCTAATTCTGTTAAGATTTGAAAGCCGTTGCATATGCCCATTACAAAACCGTATTCTTTTTCTGTATATTCGTGAAGTTCCATTATAGATGGAGAAAGGTGTGCAATAGCACCTGGCCTTAAATAATCACCGTATGAGAAGCCTCCAGGTATTACAATGAAACTATATTTGTAAAGGTTTCTTTCTTCGTGCCATACCCTCTCGGCATCAAAGCCCGCAAGTTTGAGCACGTGCAATGTATCAAAATCGCAATTTGTTCCAGGAAGGACTAAGACGCCTGCTTTTGGCTTATTCATCACTTATCTTAAGGTTATATTCTTCTGTTAATGGATTTATAAGCAATTTTTCTGTAAGGCTCTTTACCTGTGATTCCACCTCTTCTCTTTCTTTGGCATAAAGTTCAAATTCTATGATTTTTCCCTTGCGAGTATTTTGGGCATTCACACCAAATCTCTCTATTGCCTTTTCTATGGCTCTTCCCTCTGCATCAAGAATGCCAGGTTTTAATCGTATTTCAATCTTTACCCTGTATTTTTTCATCTGTTTCCCTTTTTTGAACCTTTATCTTTTTTATCCTCTGTCTTGTTGCATCAAGGATTTCAAAGACAAGGTTCCCGTATTCAAACTTCTCACCTTTCTTTGGAACCCTGTCATAGGTTTCCATGATAAACCCAGCGAGAGTTGATACATCTTCACTTTCCAGTTCGTCCTTTATAAATCCCTTTTCTTTTAGGACCTTTGATGCCTGCTCAAGGTCTATTTTTGCATTAAATACAACAGCGTTTTCTGTTTCTTCCTCTACCAATACCTCTTCTTTGTCAAATTCTTCATAGATTTCACCTACTATTTCCTCAAGGAGATCTTCAAGTGTAACAAGCCCTACGACACTCCCAAACTCATCAACGACAAGACCAATGGAAATACGCTCCTTTTGAAATTCTTTTAACGCATCTATGACATTTTTGGATTCAGGCACGAAATGTGGGGGCTTTGCAAGTTCTATAACCTTTTTGGTATCAATCTCCTTGAGGTATTTTATAAGTTCCTTTATATAGAATATGCCTTTGTAACCCTCGCTATGAACTCCCAAAACAGGGATCTTTGTATATCCAAATTTCTTGTAGACTTCTGCTGCCTCTTTTAGTGTCTTGTCTTCTTCTATGTAGATTATATCCACTCGTGGCACCATAATATCGCCCACTTCCCGGTCTTCTATGTCTAAAAGCCTTTCCATGAGTTGATGTGTGTGCTCAGATAAAAGACCATTTTCATGGGCTATTTTTATCATTCCCTTAAGTTCATCTACAGTTTTTATACTTCCTAATATATGTCTCATCCAGTCTTTCAAACTACCCATTTTCCAATGCTTTAGTTATTTTGTATATACTATCTATATCCTGGCCAACTCCTCCTGATACCGTTATCCTTATTGCTTCTTCAGTTGACATATCAAGGAATTTAATAGATTTTTCCTCAGCAAAGATTAAAAATCCTGATGTTGGGTTTGGAGTGGTGGGCACAAAAACCTTGAAATATGAATGTTCCCCTGATGTTACAGGTTTTTTTGATGTTAGAAATCCGATAGCGTAGGAGTCCTTATGGGGAAATTCTACAAGTACCACTGTATGTTTTTTCTCATCCTTCTTGTTCTTTTCCAATGCTTCCATAAAGGCATCTGTAAACTTCACCAATGCTGCATAAATCCCTCGTAGAATAGGAACTTTGGAAAAGAAGGCATCCAATGCATGTTTTACACTTTGTCCAACATAGGCACCTGTTGCATAGATCAGAAAGATCACAATAAGCGTTGATATTATTACCTGAAAAAAGTATGGGATACTTTTAAGCCCAGGGAATATCCGGAGTATATTTGTGAAGATACCACCGAATTTTTCTATTATCCAGAGTGATACATAAAGGGTAAGGGCAACAGGACCTAAGATCCCAAGCCCTGTAATAAAGTTACGCTTTATTTTTGTTTTGTTATATTGCATTTTGTGATATTTTTTCTGCTACATAGTATCCTGACATAGATGCTTGAACAAGTCCCCTTGTAAGGCCTGCGCCATCTCCAATGGTATATAGCCCTTTTACCGGTGTTTCTAAATGCTCATTCAACTCCACCTTGTTGGAGTAAAACTTGACCTCAACGCCGTAGAGGAGGGTAGAATCGTCGGCAATGCCTGGGATTAGTCTGTCCATTGCATTTAACATTTCTACAATATTGGTGATATATCTATATGGAAGGGCAAAACTCAGATCCCCTGGGACAGCAGATTTTAATGTTGGAATTACGAGATTTCTTTTTATACGAGCATCTGTTGATCTACGGCCTTTTCTAAGGTCTCCAAGTCTTTGAACAAGTACATTACCAGAAAGTAGATTTGCAAGTTTGGCTATTGAAACACCGTATGCATCAGGTGCGTCAAATGGTTTTGTGAATTTTGTGGAAACTAAAAGGGCGAAATTGGTGTTTTCAGACCTCTTCATTGAAAAACTATGTCCATTAACAGATATAACCCCATTGGCAAATTCAACTACTACCTCTCCCCAAGGATTTACACAGAAGGTTCTCACTTTATCATCAAAATTCTTGGTATAATATACTATCTTAGGCTCATAGAATACATCGGTTAAAGGAGCAAATACCGCCTGGGGTGTCTCCACTCTCACGCCAATGTCCACATAGGATGGTGTTGTGGGTATATGGAGTTTTTTGAGTTGGTTTGCAAGCCACCACGAACCACTTCTACCTGTTGCAACTATAACCCTATTCGCATAATAAGTACCTTTGCTCGTCTTTATTCCCTTTATATGATTATTTTCTGCCAAGAGTTCTTTAACTTCTTCCATGAATCTAAATTGTACGCCTTTGTCTTTGAGATAGTTATACATGTTTTGTAGCACTACATAACCAAGGTCTGTGCCCATATGCCTGAGCCTCTGTGGAACAAGAACCAGCCCCACACGCTGTGCTTTGTATTTCCATTCTTCAATCTCGTTGGCATTTCCTCCATATAGTTTCGTTGGCGCACCAAACTCTAAATAGGTATCGTCTACCTCTTTTGACAACCGCTCAAAGTCTTCCTTTGATAAGATCTCAGCAAGCCTTCCACCCACTTCAAGGGAATAGGTTAGTTTACCATCTGAGAATGCACCAGCACCACCAAAACCCTGGGTTATAGAGCATGTAGAGCACTTAAGGCAAGCAAGATTTTTATTTTTAAGTACTGGACATACCCTCTTATTGAGCGCAGGCCCTTTCTCAAATATGCAGGTAGATATACCCCTTTCTACCAAACGCTTTGCTGCAAAAAGCCCACCTGGACCCGATCCAACTATTAATACATCACACGATAATGGGTCTGTTCCCATATTTAGTACTATCTCTCCCAGATCACTCTAAGAAATTTTTGATCCTCAGAAAATTTTATTTCAAGTTCCCCTTTATGTGCTCTCTTTATGGCCTTTCCTAATCTTGATGCAAGGCCTTCTGTGGTAGTTTTGATGACGATGAAACCATTTTTATCATCTTCTATGGACATTATTCTTGAGAGTGGATTACTTCGTTCTTCTTTCTCGGCTTCATGGCGAATAAGGTTTAAGATCTCATTTTTGTGAGATGCGTCTTTTAGATAATCTCCTTTAAGATGAATTACACCCAGGGGATAATTGTCTTTTATTTTTCTACATGCTGGGCAATCTTTGTAATCAACACTCCCTTCTTTTTCAATCTGTTTTTTTAGATTATCGTCTTTTTTCCATGTTTTTTCATGATAAACAAGACCACATGTAGGACATATTGTAGGGTCTTTATATTGAGTTTTATCAATATACGGGTCCTCTATTTTGAAATTAAGTCTTTTATCTCGCCTGTCTTTCATCTTTACCTCCTTAAGTGTTGTAATTTTACTGTATATGCTTTACTTATTCAACTCATCTTTCACTAACTCAGCAAGACGTCTAATACCTTCTACTATATCATCTTCCTTTGCATTGGAGAAGTTAAGGCGCAATGTGTTAAAGCCCTCGCTTCTTCCAGGATAAAAAGCAGCGCCTGGCACAAATGCTACTTTCTTAGAAACGGCTTTATCAAGAAGTTCATAGGTATTAAACTTTTGTGGCAAACTCACCCACAAGAATAGTCCGCCCTGAGGCCTTGTCCATTTAATTTCAGGATGTTTTGGCATATAATCTTCTAAGGACTTGAGCATTAAATCCCTTCTTCTTTTGTAAAGTGCCCTTATTTTCTTTACATGCTCTCTCAAAATACCGCGTGAACAAAGGTCATATACAAGCCATTGATCTAAGGTAGATGTATGAAGATCTGCTCCCTGCTTTGCCTGAGTTATCTTTGTCAAAATGTCCTTAGGTGCTGTTATCCAGCCAATTCTTGTCCCAGGGGCAAGGGTTTTGGAGAATGTTGAAAGATAAATAACCCTTTCTTTCATCAAAGTGATTAAAGGAACAAGGTACTTACCCTCAAATCTTAACTCACCATAGGGGTCATCTTCTATAATAAGTGTATCATACTTATCAGCCAATTCTACTATCTTTTTCCTTCTTTCCTCACTTATAGTAACGCCTGCTGGATTATGAAAGTTAGGCAGTACATATATAAATTTAACCTTGTGATTTTTTAGATGTTCCTCAATTTCCTCAACTATCATCCCATCATCATCCATATTCACGGTAAGATACTTTGGTTTAAAGGGAGTCCATGCAGATAAGGCACCAAGGTATGTGGGTTTTGAAGTAATAATATAATCTCCTTCATCAATAAAAACCTTGCCAACTAAGTCTAATGCCTGTTGTGAACCAGTGGTAATCTGAATATTTTCTACTTCTGCTGGAACATTGTATTTTTGCATATACCCAGCAAGGAATTCTCTAAGAGGGGTAAAACCCTCTGTTGTTGAGTATTGGAGCATCACCTCTCCATGCCTTGGAAGGAGGTATCTTGCTGCCTCCTCAAATTCCCTCACAGGAAAGACCTCAGGAGCGGGTAGCCCACCAGCAAATGAGATTACATCAGGCTTTTCTGTGAGTTTCAAGAGTTCCCTTATTTCTGAGGCCTTCATTCTTTTTGCCTTATTTGATAGGAACTTATCTATGTTTACTTTATTCATGATAGACTTCCCTCCTTTTAGGTTTTCTTTTGAGTTTTTAATGTTATCTCTCCCTTTTTTATTTCTTTCATAAGGCTCAAGAATGCATCATAAACGATTTCTGGCTTAAGTTCTTTAAGACATTTAAAATTAAGCCCCATAGGGCATGTAAGGGGCCTTGGCGAATAATAAAAACATGGGCTACATGGGAGGTTAAGCCTTGCAATCCTATGTGGCGTTTTCCATGGTGAAACCCATGTGGGATTTGTAGGTCCAAATATTCCCACAACGGGCAACCTTAGGGCTGATGCAAGGTGCATGAGGCCTGAATCATTGCTTATAAACGCATCCATATATTTCATAATTGAAGCAGTTTCGCGAATGCTTTTTGTATCAACAATAATAGATTTTGTGCTGTTTTGAAGATTTTTGTGAATAAACTCTTTTAAAGGACGCTCTTCTGGACCTCCAAATATAAATATTACCGCACTTTTATTGAATTCTCCAAGCATTTTACACAGTTTTACAAAATGTTCAAGTGGCCATCTTCTTTTATCGTGGTTTTTAAAAGAACTCGTTCCAGGATGTATACCTACTTTAAATGCATCCTTGTATGGTGCTATATATTCTGAACCAAAATGAAGTTCCTCTTGGGTTAAAAATAATTGCAGAGGATAAATCTTGGGTGATGTGATATTGAAAAACCTGAGTAGGTTGATGTTCTCTTCCACTACATGAAGAGAATAGTCTTCTTTTATTTGCCATGATTTCAAGAAATTAAAATTTAATGGGCTGTTTTTAATGTATTTATGCCCTATGATCTTTTTGGGAAGGAGCATAAAAGCGAAAAGATTGTATTCTCTTCTATTAGAGGGATAGAAGTTAATGACCACATCAAATTTCCTTATATATTTTCGGATAAACATAAAGGTTTCAATTTTGCTCTTCTTAAGCATAGGAAAATAAACGATATCATCTATATAAGGGTTATTCAAAAGCACATCCCGTGTTGTGGGGAAAAAGGTAAAAACTGTTATGTTATAATCAGGGTATGTTTCCTTTAATACTCTGAGGGCAGGAGTGAACAAAAGTGTATCACCAATACCATACAAAGGGGATATTCCTATTTTCATGTATCCTAAAGTTTAAAACCAAATGTCCGAATTTTCAACTATAAGGTTATGCTTGTTATTCCGCTTACTATAAATTATAATTTATCCTATGAAAAAGATACTCGTAACATCTGCTCTACCTTATGCAAATGGTCCATTACATATAGGACACATAGCAGGTGCTTATCTTCCTGCAGATATATACACAAGGTATCAGAAATTAAGGGGTCGTAATGCTATTCATATATGTGGAACGGATGAGCATGGTGTGGCTATTACCATAAGGGCGGACAGAGAGGGCAAAACGCCAAAAGAGATAGTGGACTTTTACCACGAAAGAATAAAAGAAGACTTTAGGCTAATGCGTATAGAGTTTGATAACTTCTCCCGTACCACTTTGCCACTTCACTATGAGACAGCCAAAGAGTTCTTTTTAAGACTGTACGAAAAGGGGTATATAAGTAAAAAAGAAACCGAGCAGTATTATTGCCCAAACTGTAAGAGATTCCTACCAGATAGATATGTAGAAGGGACATGCCCTTATTGTGGATATGAAAAGGCAAGAGGAGACCAGTGCGATAACTGTGGTAGATGGCTTGAGCCAAAGGAACTTATAAATCCAAGGTGTGCCATTTGTGGCACGACTCCTGAACTGAGAAAGAGTTTCCATTACTACTTGCTTTTAAGCAAACTAGCGCCTAAACTTAAAGCATATCTTGATACAAAAAAGTCTTATTGGAAGCCCGAGGTTATAGGACTTGCTCTTTCCTGGATAAGGGAAGGACTAAAGGATAGGGCTATTACAAGGGACCTTAGTTGGGGAGTACCTGTGCCATTAAAAGAGGCTCAAGGAAAAGTCCTCTATGTGTGGTTTGATGCACCCATAGGGTATATATCCTCCACCAAGGAGTGGGCCATTAAAAAAGGAGATCCAGACCTTTGGAAAGAATGGTGGCAAGACAAAGAAAATACAAAACTCGTGCATTTTATAGGAAAGGATAATATTGTTTTTCATGCTTTAGTTTGGCCTTCTATGCTCCTGGGACATGGCGATTATGTTCTTCCAGACAATGTGCCAGCCAACTACTATCTCAATCTTGAGGGTTCAAAGATTTCAACTTCAAGAAATTGGGCTATATGGATAGGTGACCTTGCCAGGCTTTATCCAGCAGATTATATTAGATTTGCTCTTACCTACTCAATGCCAGAAACGAAAGATTCCGACTTTACTTTTGCAGATTTTAAAGAAAGGATAAACAATGAACTTGTCAATAACTTTGGCAATTTTGTAAATAGAACTTTGAGTTTCATAGTAAAGTATCTTAAAGGAAGAGTAGGACCACTTACAGATAAAGGAAGTGGGGAAGATGCCCATATACTCTCTCTTGTGGAAAAAGCACCTTATGAGCTCGGTAATCTCATTGATACATATAATTTTAGGAAAGGCCTGAAATATATCATGGAACTTTCTGCCAGTGGAAACAGGTATTTTGATAAGATGGCTCCATGGATAAGTAGAAAACAAGACCTAAATCGCACAAAGAGAACGCTTTCTGTATGTTATGCCCTCATTCGTACGCTTTCTGTTTTAATAGAACCTTACCTTCCAGATTCGGCACAAAAAATAAGAAAGATGATAAAGAGCAACCTGCGCAATTGGGAAAAGGCAGCAGATTGGAGCATTCCAACAGAGATTGAGATAGAAAGGCCAGAAGTCCTTTATAAAAAGGTAGAAGAAGAAAAGATAGAGATTAAGGAGGAAAAGATGGATTATATAACATTTGATGAATTCAAAAAACTCATTATTAAAATAGGAAGTATAAAAAATGCTGAAAAAGTTGAAGGTGCTGATAAACTATTAAAATTAACTGTAGATTTAGGTGATAAGGAAATTACCCTTGCGGCCGGTATAGCAGAATACTATGAGCCATCAGAACTTATTGGTAAACAGATACCTGTATTAGTAAATCTTGAGCCCAAGAAAATAAGGGGTATTTTATCACAGGGTATGATGCTTGCTGCAGATGAGAAGGGACGCCCTATACTATTGCACCCTGAGAAAGAGGTGAGGCCTGGCTCAAAGGTGCGCTAACTCTTGAAAAAGAGCAGCCTATTCGTCATATTTTTTTTAAGTGTAGTAAGTTGTAGTCATAAAAGTCCTGTAAAAGAGAGCAAAGACCTTGTAAAAAAAGGTGAGTACAAAAAGGCAATAAAGTATATAAGAGAGGTATCAAAAGAGACATCTTATTCAGAGCAGGATGAGTTAAATATCTTGCTGGGCATAAGCTATTTGAGGACAAGGAAATATGGAAAAGCAAAGGACATACTATTTTCTTTGTCTCCCAAGAGCGCGAGCCTTAAAAAACTTCTGAGTAAAGCACTTTTAGAATTGGGAGATAGCGCAAGGAAGATTGGTTATACAAAGATGGCAGAGCAGTCTTATGAGATAGCCCTCGTTAATGACCCCGAAATAAAACTCGGAAGGCGTTACTTATTACTCATAAATCAGTCATATGGGATGGGTGATTGTGAACTTGTTGTGCGGTTTTCTGATAAGTATATTGGTGAGACACAAGATACCCAGAGTGTTTTTACAAAATATGTAGAATGCCTTTATGAAGATGGAGAATGGGACAAAATTGACTCCCTCAAAGAGTATTTTATATCCCATAGGCGCATAGATGATTTGGGATGGGCATTGGGAGACGCCCTATACAATATTGCTGTATCTAAACTAAGTATGGGTTTTGTAGAAGATGCAAAAGATGTGCTTCTTGAATTTACAACTAAGATAAGGTCTCCTCACATATTAATGGATGATGCGTATTTTCTACTTGGAGGTATATATGAGGAGATGGGATATCCTGATAGTGCTCTTTCTATGTACTATAAATGTATGAAAGAGAGTTTAACGAATAGATCACCTCTTTATAAAGCATCCACTAGCAAGGTTAAGGCATTGAAAGATGAGATGGGCCTTCATTAGTCTAACATTTGTGCTTTTTTTTTAGGTTGTCATAGAGAAGGAAAAAGGCCACTTTTGCCCACAGAGAATAAAAAGTCCCTTGATTCTTTACTCCTTGACCTTTCAAAAAAGTATTATAAGAGCGAAAAGAAGGCACGAGGTGCGCTTTTTGTACGGGTTGACTTGCAAGAAAGAAAAAAGATAAATATTGTTTTGAAAGGTGCCGCTTTGATAAAGGATGCACGAGGTAATGTGATAAAGTTAAGTAACAAGAGTTTCAGTTTTATATATGATGGTAATGGAAAAGAGGATATGTTGTATTATGCTATCCTTCTTATATCTTCTGATAGACATGAGGCGATGGGTTTAGCAAATACTTATGAAAGAGAGGGTTATAACATAAAGGTTAAAGAGAGAAAAATTGGCAATCTCCCAGTGCAGTACATCTTGTATACAGGACCATTTAAATGCATGAAAGACCTTAGAGAAAAGTCGCCATCTCTTGTAATAAAGGTTGTAAAGCAAATAGGAAATGCAATGGATACTCCTTTGTTATTTGTTATAGATGGAAAGAAATATACACTATATGGAAGGATAAAGATAAAAAACAGTGGTATAATTACATTAAAAGGCGTAAATAATTCAAATGACCTATATTCTGGAGCCACCTCATCAACTATTATTAAGAGAGATGTAGAGATTATCCCATTACAATCAAAACTTAGGATAGTATCTTGTATGCCTATTGAAGAATATGTACTCGGTGTGGTTAAATCAGAGATAGGTGAGGATGCGCCCCATGAAGCAAAAAAGGCTCAAGCAGTGGCAGCAAGAACAAACATTATAAGAAGATTATGGAACAGTTCTGGGTTTTCCGACTATGATATTAAAAGCGATGTATTTTCACAAGTGTACAATGGTTCTGAAGATTATAGCAAGGAAACAAAGAGGGCTGTTGTTGAGACATCAGGCAAGATACTGACTTATGATGGAAAGCCCATAGAGGCATTGTTCCATGCCATGTGTGGAGGGCATACAGAGAATTCAGAGAATGTATGGTCTTCATATGTGCCTTATTTAAGAGGGGTTCTTGATGAGGGTAAAGGGCATAGAAGTTTTCCATTGAGCAATGAAAAGATGGTAAGAAGATGGATAGATGCCAGTCCTGACGTGAATTGTAAAAAATATGGTGGAAGGTACTGGCGATGGCAATTTAAATACACACCTTCGCAACTTGGCCACATAGTCAGCGTAAAAACAGGTAAGTACATAGGAAAAGTGATAGATATAAAGGTTTTAGAAAGGGGGATCTCAGGTAGGGCAAAGAAGATAGAAATTTTAGGGACTCTTGGTTATGTAGTGGTAAATAAAGACCTTGATATAAGAAGAGCGCTTTCCTGGACATCACTTCCATCTTCCCTCTTTTATGTCAAAAAACACGCTGGCAACTTTATAATTATTGGTAGGGGTTTTGGTCATGGCGTTGGTATGTGTCAGATTGGTGCTATGGGTATGGCAGATAAGGGATATGACTATAAAGCAATATTAAAACACTATTACAAAGATGTCAAGCTGGAAAAGATATATTGAGTATCTTAGAAAGACAGCAAGGGTAGATGGAGCGTATCTTGCATCCTCAGAATATATCCCATATAAAAGGGTATGGCTTAGAGATCACTCTATGATAAGTTATCTCCTCCTCCAAATGGGGTATGATATACAATCTGAAATAAACTGGATTTCTACATTACTTGCCAAAGAGCATAATAAAGTAAAAAGAATATTATCCATACCAAAAGAAAGTCCAGAATTTTATAAAGATGAAAACCATCCGAGAGCGAGATATTCAGCCAAAATGCAAAGATATAATGAAGATTGGCTTGAGCGGCAGTATGATGGTATTGCGTTATCTATGTTATTACTTATTGAATATCATCTACGTTCTGGTGGTAAAATACCCTCTTTTTTAAAAGACTATCTTGACTATCTTTTTTATGTTTATGATACTCCGTGTGCATCCTTATGGGAAATGCACGAAGAGTATCTTCATGCATACACTGTAGGTCTTATAGCCTACACATTAGAAAGGGCTTCTCTAATTTATCCAGGTTTTTTAGAAAAATCAGAGTATGTAAAAGACTTTTTCTTTTCACGGTTTCTCGTAAATAATGAGATAAAGGCTATGACGAATCTTAGAAAATATGGTACATGTTCATCTGTTTTACTCTTAATTACGCGATTTGATATATTTAAAAACAAGGTATCTTTAAAAGACCACATTTTTGACAAAATCCAGGAGAAACTCTCTCCCTGTGGTATTGGATTATACAGGTTTATCATAGAGGAGAAAAATGAGAAGGATACATATTTTGGCGGAAATCTTTGGTATATTACCACTTACTGGAAGGCAAATTATCTATTGAATAAAAGGCGTCTTCGGGAAGCTCAGGATATACTGTCCTGGTATGTTGATTTTCCACTTGGAGAACAGATTAAGGATACAAGGTATATCTTAGATAAGAACATGTATTATTGGTGGATTGAAAAAAGCAAGAAGGAAAACAATGGTATCCCCGGGCCTGCGAGTGCACTATCTTGGAGTATTGCTGAGAGGGCTTTTCTTGAGTATAAGATGGAAAATCTATGAAGAGGGTCATAGTCATTGTTATCATATTCAGGTTATATGACCTTTTGTTACCTTACATGCTTTCAAAAACTTCTCTCCCATTTAATAAAACAGTGTATCTTTCTATATTTCACTGGCCTTCTTTTGATGTAATAAACGCTGAATCTTATTACAAAACCTTTGATAGCCAACATTATCTCTATCTTTCAGAAAAATGGTATACCAAATATCCATCACAGCATAATGCCTTTTTCCCTCTCCTTCCATTTTTATCAAAATCTTTTCATTTTTTACTAAGTCTTATTTTTGGTCAGGGATGATTTTTGTAAACATTATCTCTTTGTTAGGCCTTTATTTGTTTTATATTTACTTGGACACTGATGAACAAAAAAAGGTGCCGGTTTTTTGCTTCTATTAACTTTCCCATATTCTTTCTTTTTTAGCCGTATATATACTGAATCCCTCTTTTTCCTGTTGATTTTGCTTTTGATGTATGGGTTCAAAAGGGGCATAAAATGCCTTATTTTCATTGCATCCCTTTTATTGCCACTTTCAAGACCACAAGGGGTGATAATAGGCTTAGCAGTTTTTTTCATGTATATTTTTGAAAAGAAAAGGCGTAAGTTGTTTGTTTTGAGTTTTTTGGGGTTTTTAATGGGAAGTGTCTTATATCTTTTGATTATGTACTTTTCTACAGGGGATATATTAGCAGCACTACATGCACAGAGTTTATATCCAAGAGTAAATCCTATTAAAATGCTTATAAATCCATATAGATGGCTAAAAGAAAACTTTATCTATCCTTCATATGCCCTTAGGTATCTCGGCATTGGTAATTTTATTAATGAGCGTATCATATTTTTGTTTTTCTTGTTGACCTTGATTTTTGGAAAAAAATACCTTTTATTGGGCGAGTACATATTGCTTATAACGTTGGGCCTTTTTTCGGCACTAACTGACCATTTTATGTCATTTTCAAGGTTTCTTTTGCCTTTATTCCCTTTTTATATTGTCCTGTGGGGCATGCTGAGAAATAAAAAAATTTTGTATTATCTTGTTCTGACGTTTTTTGTTATTGATCATTTTTTACTTTTAACATTACATTCTCTATCTTATTTTGTTGGATAAAAAACCGCCTTTTAAGGCGGGTTTTTTATTTGGGTCTTGTTATAACTATTGGTTTGTATGCGGTTTTATGTGTTCCATCAGGCATTAACATGTCAATTTTTACTATATAATATCCTATGGGTACTGTTTTACCCTTTGCATCATCAAGTCTCCACTCGGCATTCTGGGGTCCCATCCTCCTTGCTCCATATATATCTTTTATGAGATTACCCCTTACATCGTATATTTTAAGTGAATAACTGCCATCCTGTGGGCCTTGTACATTAATAGTGCAAAAGCCCTCAGAAGTTTTATCTACCACATTTGGACTTACGGATAATGCCAGTTTTTCTGAGGTTTGGGCAGAGCGTTTTTCAATATCACTTTGGAATCTTGGTAGGACCTGGTATCCATCTGTATATGGAGCCTCGTCATCGTATTGCCCTGCTATACCCCGTATCTTCACCATATCACCCTTTCTTAAAGAAGATACATCAATACCTGTCGTCTTATAAACATAAACGGTAATAGGTGCTGTACCGTTCCAAACAATCATGTTATACCCAGAGCCCTGAACATACGGTGAGTTGTCCAAAACACCTTCAAAACTCACTAAGGCGCCCTCAATGCTTTCCCATATACCATGTGATTTGCCTATATCTATGGGTTGTGGGGGGCTTGTGTGACCTACATAAACTATGTCATCCTCACTTTCTGGCACTATTTCAGTAAGGCCATTGTATTCTGTTACAGTGCCTTTTACAATAACAACATCTCCTGTATCAAAACTCTGAATAGGTGAGTGATAAAATACCTCAATACCAGAGGAGTCATCCTGTATCCAGAGGTTCGTCTTAGTAGTGGAAAATTTGGCATTGGGCCCTACCACGATACCACCAACGGTGAAGGTCTTACCTGTATCTTCTGGTGTTACACCATCTTCACCAGGTTTTTGTACTTCAGAAATTGGCGTTGTGACATATAGTCTAAATGGGCTTTGTAACATTTCTTGAAGGTGTAGAGTATCTGTTTCTGATGTTTTCACAGTTATCTGAAGCGTTCCCTCTGTATCTGGTGCAATGATGTTAACACCCACCTTAACAGTGTCTTTTGTGAAGTTGTATAGAGTTAAATGGTAGTACTGGTCTATGGTGTAACTTGCACCTAAAACTGTAATACTGCTTGTGTCCGCCCATGTATCAAAGAAAAATCTTGCAGCATTTAGATTGGATAGGTCTTTTGTTAGTAAGAATGTAACATGCGTATTATCACCTTTATGAAGATAAGGAGGTTGTATTGAGAGTTTTCCAGAGCCATCTCCTGCTGCATTTATATCCCGAATGCCCCTTGGAACTATTTGATATCCTTCAAAATATCCGTTGCTTGAGTCAGGATCGTATTGTGAGATTACACCTTTTATGGTCATCTCACCTCGGGGAATGGGCTTTCCCACAAGGTCACAAGATGGGTCAACATATAGGGTATAACTTCCGGTCCCATCAGAAATGGGTATTGTAGAGCCCGATTGAAAACTTGTAGATGTTGTTGTAACATGGTTGATTTCAACAAACATCCCCTCATACGCTTCACCACCCTGGGCAAGAGCCTCGCATGTTGTAACCCTGGGATAAACATTGTGCCCTGGGTCCTGGTATAAGAGGGTAGCATTGTCAAGCTCAACTACGCCGTTGTATTCAGTTACATACCCTGTAATAATAACACTGTCTCCTTGCAAAGGTGGAGTTACAGGGTCGTATAATACAACACCTCCTGTATTATCCTGCATATAGTATTTCTTACCAAAATCACCTGCAACAGTTACTATCCCCTGTATCTTAACGGTTTGACCAATAAATACTGAATGTCCCATCTCATCAAGTATATGAAGGTATGAAATGGGTATGATCCTATCCCCGGGATTTACTAAGTATTTAGAGATACTTGAAACAGTTTCTGCATTATGGGTATCTTTTACCTTGAGTTTAAAATATACATTGCTATTCTCTGGATATCTGGGTATGTAGTAAACATAAAAACTGTCATTTTCTATGTGGTTTAATGTATCAGAGCCACTAAGTATTGAAATAGCTGTGTCAATAGTCTGAAAACTATCAAGTGAGACAAAGAGCGTATCAGAAGTTATACTATCCTGTGCATCCCTATCTACAACCTTATATTTTACCTCAACCATTTCATCAGATGCTGGCAATTTTGGTGAGAATGAAATGAGATTGACAAATGGTGGGGTATTCATAGTATCTAATTCAACATCCTGTGCATTCCTGGGCTCAATCCTATAGTTTCCATAGGCATAATAGATTGTCCCAGTTATATTGTATTTTTCTCCAACCTGTATGCCAGTGGCTGACCATCCAAGGTCATCCACCATTAAACTATCTGTACCATCATTTACATACCATTCACCAAAAGTGTCAGGTAGAGAGGTACATATTGCGTGCTGAACTTTTACAAAAACGCCTTCAAATGCCTCATTGTTTAAACTATCACAGGTTGCTATATAGGGCTCAGGTAGTGATACACCACTTGCAAGGATATTCACTGTGTCGCCATGAAGTTCTGTAAGCCCCCTGTATTCTTCTACAAGACCTGTAACCTCAACGCTATCTCCCACTGAAACGGTGGGATTTACGCCGGTATAGACAAACACTCCATGCCATGGGCCTGAGGCTGGATATTTTTCTTCTAATGTGAAGCCTTTTACCTTTGTATTTACATATACACCTGTCACCACTCCGTATGTGGTTATAGTTGAATCTGCGTACGGTGATGCTGATGTGTGCCCTTGGAGTTCTTCTATTGTAATTACCTGCGCTGCATTTGCAAAGCCTATTGCAAAAAACACCAAAGCAATGTATTTAAGATAACGCATCAATTATGCCTCCTTTTCCTTAGTGTATAAAAATTATTATACACCAAAAATACAAGGACAATCAAGAAAGAGATAAATACTATAACATCCCCAATATCTGTATAGATAGTATTTCTCTTTACAAGAGGTACATCGCATGTGATAAGCCCTTTTGTGAAAAGAGGAAGTTTTTTTAGGACCTTACCCTCAGGGGAGATTATACATGATACACCAGTCTTTGCAGAACGTACCACATACCTTCCTGTTTCAACGGCTAAAAGACGAGACATTTGAAAATGTTCTAAAGGGCCATTTGATTTACCAAACCAACCATCGTTTGTTATAACAAAGAGTATTTTTGCACCCATTTTTGCGAGTTTTCTTGCAATTTCTGGGAATATGGACTCAAAGCAAATGAGTATGCCCATTTTATGATTATTAAAATCTACGGTTTTTATCCTACCAGGCCAAAAATCACCCCATCCTAAGTTTATTTTATTAAGTGGAGAGGGCAATTTATCTTGATATGGCAGCCATTCACCAAAGGGCACAAGATGATGTTTGTCGTATAGGTCAACAACATGACCGTGGCTAAAGAGCATGGCAGTGTTAAAAATCCTATATGTTCCATTCTGATTCCTCTTGTCCTGTGTGCCAAATAATATGCTTGCACCTGTAATATGCTCAATCTCTTCTATCAATTTCTGTGCTCTAAATGAATAGCGGAAATAGCCAGGGATTGCAGATTCAGAGAGCACAATAAGTTGAACAGAGTAAGGTTTTATCTTTTTTGAAAGGTATATGAGGGAGTCTCTTGTTTGTAACCACTCCTTAGGGTCATAGATATTCTTGGGAAGTATGTTGGGTTGAAGTATCCCTATTCTTATGTGTTCTTTTGATTGCTCTTTCAATCTTTTAAGATTCATTTTAAGAATATTTCCGGTGAGTATTACTATAAAGAGCAGGATAGCAGTGCTCCATATATGTTTTTTATTAGGTCTTTCCCATACGATATAAAACAGATATCCAGTTAGCACTATAATAAAGGATATGAAATAGGGACCTAAGAAGGATGCAAGAGACAATATGGTAGTGCTTTCTAATTGAGAATAGTACAGGTTCATCCAGGGAAAGCCCAATGGGCCTTGTGATTTAATATATTCAAGGATAACCCAGAGAGAGGGAATAAAAATGAACCCCCATTCTTTGTCAAGGTATTTTTTTACTCCTATGAGGAAGATGGCAGGATACAAAGAGAGATATAGGGGAAGAAGTAAAAGGCCCATGATAAGATATTTTTCAACGCCTGGTTCTGTTTGGAGATGCAGAATCCAGAATGTGTGAAAGGCATAGAAGGGATAGAAAAGCAAGAGTCCTTTTAGAAAGATCTTTGTATCACAGTGTTTTAAAAACAGAAAGAGTATAAAAAATGAGATAGGTGCAAACAGGTAAATATTAAAGGGATAAAAAGAAGAAAGGTATAAAATCACAAAAAGGACAGCCAAAAATAGGCTGCCCTTTTTAATCTTTGGCATCCTATATTTATTTAAGATCTTGCTCTTTCAATAAATCTCCAGAGAAGTCAGCCTCTTTAAGGAGTATTTCTGCATCCAACATCTTTCCTGTGGCTTTTTGAATCTCGGACGGATCAATTTCATAAGATTTTCTAAACTCTGGCAACTTAATATTTACATCCTCTTTCTTTACACCGACCTTAGCAATTACAGAATCTATATCAAAATATTCGTTTGCAATTTGCAAGGCTTTGTCTGGATTATTCCTTATAAAATCAATGGCTTTTGTTATTGCCTTTAGTATTCTCTTTGTAGGTTCAGGGAAAAACTGCATATTTGCCTGGGATGTATACCCTGCACTTAAAATAAATGGTGCAGATACATAATTTTCAAGGAATCCATCTTCTGTTACCTTGAGTTTTTTAGATGCGGCAAGGATCTGTGCCTCTGGGGTTCTGGCAATGAGATAATCAACATTTTTGTCAAAGAGCGATGTTAATACTTCAGTTTGTGATTGTGGCAGTGTTTTTACCTTTGTAGGATCTCCTCCGGCATTTTTTACTATATACTGTACCCACCTATTGTCCTTTGTCCTTGAATAGTATCCAATGCGTTTTCCTTCAAGGCTCTTTATGCCTCTGTATCTTGTGTCTCTCTGCGTGATAAGTTTGGTCTGAGGATTGTCAACAGATGCTACTGTGGCATAAATTATTTTAAATGCTTCTGGTTTAATGGCTCCTTTGTATGCAAACATCTCCATACTGGTTCCGAAAGCGGCCTGCGCTGAGCCATTTCTGACTGCATCTACTTCATCACCATTGATACCAGCTTCAACCATGTCAACCTTCACTTTGAGGGAATCAAAGTATCCCTCTTTTTCTGCTACAAATAAGGGGAGTGCACTTATATCTTTTACATATAGAACCTTTCCTTCCACCTCTTTTTTTGACTTTATCACAGGATATTCTATTACAAAAACCAAAACGGCTGCAAGTATTATATCTATTATAGCAAGCAATGCTCTCATCTATATCCTCCTTTGCGTTTATTATACACTATAATCGCTGTTAATAAAAGTTAAAGAGTCCATTCTGTTTTATCACGACCATCCTTAACTTTGATTCCAAGTTTGTTAAGTTCATTTCTAATCATATCAGCATAAGCAAACTGTTTATCCCGGCGGAGTGCATTTCGCACTTTTAATATAACTTCCATAATCTTATCAAGTTTTTCGGATGTTTTACTTTCTTTTGGTTCAAAACCCAAGACTTTTAAAAGGAAGGCTGGCGTATGTGGGTCTTCTGGATGTTCTTTTATATATGAAAATATCTTTCCTATGGCCTTTGGTGTATTTAGGTCTTCATCCATGTGTTTTTCAAACTCAGATATAAGTTCTGCATTGAGTGTGGTATTTTGATAAAAATGGGCTTTGTGCATTGTATTTTCCAACTTTTTCCATGCCTCTTCAGTGCTTTTTAAAAACTCCTCTGTGTAATCCATAGGCGATCTATAGTGTTTTTGCAGGACAAACAGTCTTACTGTGTTTGGGTCGTATTCTTTTAATATGTCTTCTATAGCGAAGAATAGTCCTGTTGATTTGGACATCTTTTCCCCTTTAATCTGCATAAAACCAATATGTACCCAGTAGTTTACAAACTTTTTACCATAAGCTGCTTCAGACTGTGCAATTTCATCCTCATGATGAGGAAAGATAAGGTCCTGCCCTCCCATATGAATATCAAAGGGCTGACCGAGAAAATGGGTTGACATAGCAGAGCATTCAATATGCCATCCTGGTCTTCCCTTACCCCACGGTGAATACCAGTATGGTTCTCCCTCTTTGTGTTGTTTCCAGAGGGCAAAATCAAATGGATTTTTCTTTTCTGGATCAGGCTCTACTCTTGCTCCTTCTTTGAGCTCATCCAGTTTCTTTCCAGAGAGTTTGCCATAGCCTTCAAATTTTGACACATCAAAATATACATTTTTTGAGGGCGTTAGATAAGCGTATCCTTTCTCTAACAGGATATTGACCAGTTCAATGATTTCTTGAATGAACTGCGTGGCTCTGGGAAAATGGTTAGCCTTCTTTATATTGAGTTTTGATGCAGCAGAAAGATACTCATCTGTGTATCTATGACCTATATCACGCCAATCTGTTCCTTCACTATGCATTTTTTCAATGATTTTATCGTCTATATCAGTAAAATTTTGTACATAGTCAACATGATAACCTCTGTATTCTAAATACCTTCTAAGTACATCACCCACAAGGAAACTCCTTATGTGACCCAGATGTGGCCTATCCTGAACAGTCATACCGCACATGTATATGCCAACCTTGTCCCTTTTTATGGGCTTAAACTCTTCTACCTTTCGTGTTAATGTATTATAGAGTTTCATATCATTAGCTTTCACTTATTTTTTTCGCAACATATTCAAATACCTTATTTGCTCGTGTTTCAACCTCATTGAGTATTTTCTTTGCCTCATCATTGGTATGTGTAGCAAATTCCCTATCCTTTAAAGAATTCGTATTAATTATGACATTGAGATATGCCCCTTTTGCTGCAGAGAGGGCAAAGATTGCTGCAACCCCTGCATCACTAACCGAGTTTATGTTCCCCTTTTCCGCTACAACTTCTGCAAGTTCCAAAAGTTTTTGAGTCTCTCGCAAAACAGATAAAGGAACCAAAGTGGCTTCTTTTGTGGCGCTCTCAATAGCTTCTTCTCTTATCTTTTTATCTTCTTCTGTCTTCTTAGGAAGTGAGAATGCATCCATAACACGGGAAAAAGCCTCTGTGTCCTTGTCAATAAATTCAAGATACTTATCCTTAAGTTCTTGTGCTCTTTGAGCGATTTCATCCATTTCGTCCCATACTTCTTTGTATTTCTTTTTCCCAAATGTTAGATTTGCAACCATAGAAGATAGTGCGGCAGATAGAGCACCCGAGAGTGCAGAAACGCTTCCTCCACCTGGTGCAGGTGAATCTGTAGATAGTTCATCTGCAAACTCCATGAGGTTCATTCGTCTAAGTCTCTCACGAGTGGGATCTTTGAGCCTATAGTCAATTATTTTCTTCTGAGGCTCAAATGGAGCGACATCGGAAAGCCCAAGTGATTTAATGGCAATATCAACGATTTCCTTTTCTGGTATTCCTGCTATTTTCCCCTGTTTTTTTAGGAAGTGTTTACCTGTATCAAGAAGCGCGTCCAAAGGAACAAGACCTACAATTTCGCTCCCTGTTACCCTGAGTCCTAACTTTCGTGCTTCTTCTTCTGCTGTCTCAAAGACTTTCCACAAAGGCGTTTCTTTATAGTTGGTAAGATTTATGGATATTTGGGCTATACCGTATTCATCAATATACCATCCTATTGCGCGTACATGTTTGAGTTTTCCGGGCACCCTTTTCTTTGTTCCATCTTCCTGTTTCACTAACTTTCCTTTTTCCCGGATCTCTTTTGCTATTTTGTGAGCCAATTTTCTGTCTTTTGTATTAAGGTTGATATTATAGGCAATGAGAAAATCACGGGCACCTATGACCATTGCACCAGATTTTGGGTTGAAAACAGCATCCCCATAGTCGGGTGCCCATTCTGGGTCTTTTAATTTTTCTTCGAGCCCTTCATATTCTCCTTTTCTTATTTCCGCAAGAGACTTTCTTTGTGGTTTGGTGGCTGAATATTCGTACATGTACACAGGCACATGAAGCTCTTTTGCCACCCTTTCTGCTACCTCGTGGGAGAGTTTCACCACCTCTTCCATAGTAATATTTTTAACAGGAACAAATGGCACTACATCCACCGCACCGAGCCTTGGGTGCTCGCCTTTATGCTTTGTCATGTCAATGAGTTCCAAGGCCTTTTTAATTGCCCTAAATGCCGCCTCTTTTATGCCATCGGGATCACCTGCGAATGTAACTACTGTTCTATTGGCTGCTTCTCCTGGGTCAACATCAAGGAGAACGACATTATCAACATTTTTTATCTCATCTGTAATAGCCTTTATTACATCGGGATTTCTACCTTCACTAAAATTGGGAACGCATTCTACGATTTTATTCATAGAACCTCCTTGGGTTGCAAACTGGGGCGCCAGGATTCGAACCTGGATCGCAGGATCCAAAATCCTGTGTCCTGCCCATTGGACGACGCCCCAGTTGCTATAAATTTTATTATAATTCAATGGGACAGTCAATTTATAGGCCTCATTAATAAATTTATAGGGATACCTTTATACGCTTTTTAAAACTATTCGTTATGTTTTTAATGATTTATGTTTAATAGATGAACACCTCTCCGTCCAATATGTATTTTGAGAAATGCCGACTGCTTGAATATTCGTTCCTTTTACCTTATACTATTGACACTTGCCAGGGTAGCTCAGTTGGTAGAGCACGGGACTGAAAATCCCGGTGTCCCCAGTTCAATTCTGGGCCCTGGCATTTTTTAGTCTACATTCCATTCTATTCTTTATTCTTGTTTCTTCTCCTGAAAATAGCAGGCCTTCTGTTCCTTCCTCTACGTTCAGTAACATGAGTTCTTCCCTCATCTGAGAGATCGGGCATTCCCTCATGTTTGGTTTTCTCTTGTAAAGACTTTTCATTATCTTTCCCCTGTGTTGCTATTATCGTGACTTCAACATCGTAATCTGGCTCTTGGCCATAAGGGAACTTGCCAGTACCAAAAATCACTTCCTCATTTTCGTTGTCTATTGCATTTGTCCTTTCTTTTATGTAGTTTATGGCTTCGTTTATTTTTCTAAGTGTCATTTTTTCTGACACACCGGTAAAGGATACTAAGATGTTTTTTGCATTGATCATAGTACCGTCTTTGATTAGAGGATTATCAATCGCCTGTTTTACAGCATCTAACACAGCGTTTTCACCCTTACCTACGCCACTTCCCATTATCGCCCGTCCGCCATTTTTGATGGTTGTTTCAAGGTCTGCAAAGTCCACATTTACATAGCCTACCTGAAAGATTATAGAGGTTATTCCTCTTACGGCATAATAGAGCATATTGTCTGCAATATGGAATGCCTCTTCATGAGATATATCCTCAGATGCGATTTCCAGAAGTTTCCCGTTCTCTATTACAAGGAGGGTGTCAACACGGTCTTCAAGTTCTTCTAAGGCACTTAGTGCCTTTTTCATGCGTTTTTTTCCTTCAAATGGGAAAGGTAGTGTCACAATGCCGATACTTAGGATACCCATCTGTTTCGCAAGTTCTGCCACAACTGGAATACCACCTGTGCCTGTTCCTCCACCAAGTGTAGCAATAAGTATAAGGAGATCGGTGCCTTCAAGGGTCTTTTTCATTTTTTCACTGGATGCCTCCATTGCCGTTTTGCCCTTTTCTGGGTCTCCGCCTGCTCCAAGGCCAGTCCCTAAGATTATTTTCTCATGTGCAAGGGTGACAGACAATGCTTTTTGGTCTGTATTGGCTGCAATTAGATAAGCGTTTTTGAGGTTTTGCTTGTAAATATAAGTTATAACATTGGAGCCACCGCCCCCTATGCCCAATACTTTGAGATTTGCTGGTACATTTTGTTCTTCAGGTGTATTTTTCTCATTTACAATAAACACTTTTTACCCCCTAAATATTAGTTTTAAAAAAGTCTTTGATGTTTTCTATAAACATTTCAAATTTTCCCTCTCTATCAAGTTCACCTATAGGGTCATTTTTTAATTGTTCATACTTATATTCTACTGCACCCCATAAAGATGCAAAAGAGGGAGTGTTCATATCTTGTGGGACTTTTTTCCATCTCAGACTTCCAATATTACATGGCAGTTTGAATATCTCTTTACCTACCTCTTTTATACCGGGTAAAAGGCTTGTCCCTCCTGTAAGGACCACGCCTATAGAGATTATGTCAGTTGTAATATTGCCCTTTCTATCAGCATAAAATAAGTGGTTTTTTCTAAGTTCATCTCGTACCTCAAGAAAAATATCTTCAACTCTGGCCCTGATTATGTCGGCGAGTTCTTTTTTGCTTACGACTTTTTTATCACCATCAAATACTTCAATAGGAATTGTAGATTTCTTGTCTACTGTTTCTGTATCACAGGTACCGTGTTGGAGTTTTAATTTCTCAGCATCACTTTTTCTAAGGTGTAATACCTGTGCAATATCGTTAGTAATGTCTTGTCCACCTGTTTCCAATGTCTTTGTAAAAATGAGGGTACCTTCTTCCCAAACAGCGATATCAGTTGTATCTTTGCCTATATCTATCAAAATAACTCCTGTGTCTCTATCTTCATTAATGAGAGCACCGTAAGATGCCATTATTGGTTGGTAAAGGTACTCTTTCGCTCTGATGTTAGAAGAAAGCAAGGCTATTTCAATATTACCAAGATGCGTAGTATCAGCAGTTAAGACAAATGCATCCACCTCAAGCCTCACACCCATCATATTGTAAGGCTTTTTAACAGGTTTATCATTTACATAGTAGGCACTGGGAAAGATTGATACAATTTCTTCCTCCTTGGGAAGGTGTATCTCCTTAGCCTGTTTTAGTGCGTTTTCTACATGTTTTCTACTTATTAGGCGTTCTTTGTGGTTGTTCTCTCCGATGGTGGTGATGCCTTTTGAGGGCCTGTTTTGGAGATGACTTCCTGTTATTAGGACACTGGCTGATTTTGGCATTTTCACGCCCTTTACCTTTAGTCTCCTTAGGAGTCTCTTAATAGAGGTTTTTGTTTCATCTATGCTTACGACAACTCCGGCTGATATACCTGTCGTAGGTTCAAATCCTGATGAATGTATAATCATATCACGGTCTTTAATCTCCCCTAAAACACCGGATATTTTGCTTGACCCAATTTCTATTAAAAGAAAAGGTTCTCCTTTTCTTCCCATGGCTAATCACTCCTTAAAATTATAACTTCAGGCTCAAGTTTAATCCCGAACCTTTTATACACTGCGCTTTTTGCTGTGTTCATAAGTGATATTATATCCAAGAAAGTGGCCCTATTGGTGTTAACTATAAAATTTGCGTGCTTTTCTGATATCTTTGCATCACCTATCTGATACCCTTTGAGATTACATCTTTCAATGAGATATCCTGCGCTATTTGCATCTGGATTTTTAAACACAGAGCCAAATGTCCTTTGACCCACAGGCTGTGTTCTCCTCCTTTGTTCTTTCACCTCTTGTATTTTTTGCATTATTCTTGAAGTACTACCCTTTGCAAGGCGTAGGTTTACCTCTGTGATTATCCAATCTCTTTTTATGTTTGTATTTCTGTATGAAAAAACGAGGTCCCTTGTTCCCAGTCTCCTAAATCTTCTGCCATCAAAAATCTCAATCTCAGATACTACCTCACCTATCTCTTTTCCAAAAGAGCCTGCATTCATCATTACAGCCCCACCGATCTCACCAGGAATTTCTGCGAGTTCTTCTATGCCAGAGAGACCTTCCTTTATTAGCACATTAATGAGCCTTGGTAGTTTGAAGGATGAGGATACCCTTACCCGGGTTCCTTCTATGTTCAAGAAAGCATAAGTTAACTTAATTATGGCTATATTCAGGTCTTTGTCATCAATAAGTAGGTTTGACCCACCTCCCATTACAAAGTACGAAAGTCCCTTTTCTTTTATGAAATCCAATGCCTTTTTAAGTTCTTCTTTTAGTTCTATTTCAATGAAATACCGTGCTCTACCACCTACCTTTATGGTGGTATACCTAGACAATTTAATTTCCTGTTTAATCTTCATTTAGAAAGCGCTCACCTATTTTATATACATTACCTGCACCTTGGGTTAAAAGCAGGTCTCCTTTTTTTATTTCCTTTTTCAACTCCTTAAGGCACCCCTCTTGTGAATTTAGCATTTTCACATGCTTATGCCCGGCTCTCTTTACAGCATTGTATATAAGTTCATGCGTTATCCCTTCAATAGGCCTTTCACCTGCAGGGTATATGGGAAGGATATAAACAAGGTCACTATCCATAAATGCAGGTCCAAATTTCTCATAGAGGTCGCGTGTTCTTGTGTACCTGTGTGGTTGGAACACGACCACAATCCTTCCCTTCCAAAAGTTTTTTATAGCATTTAATGTTGTAATAATTTCTGTTGGATGGTGTCCATAGTCATCTATTACTAAGATGCCATTTTTTTCTCCCTTTACCTCAAGTCTCCTTTTTACTCCTTTGAAATGCTCAAGACCTTCAATTACCTTATTTATAGGAATATTCAGTTCAATGGCAACAGCAATTGCTGTAAGTGAGTTTACCACATTGTGTATACCTGGAATATTTAGGTGAACCCTGCCAATGTTTTTAGAACCAATGTAAAGGCTATAAGAAGAAGAAAAACCTTCTAATTTAATGTCTTCTGCCCGTATCTCAGCCTGTCTTGATATGCCGTATGTGATCTTTTTTCGCTCAATTAAAGGAAGGATGCTTGTATTGGTCTCCCAGTCAAGGTTGATTATGCAAGACCCATAAAAGGGTACTTTATTGGCAAATTCTACAAAAGCCTGCTTAATATGTTCTAAGTTGCCGTAGGTATCCACATGCTCAAGGTCTATATTGGTTATGACAGCTATGGTAGGGAATAATTTGAGGAAGGACATATCAGATTCATCAGCCTCTGCAACGAGAAAATTGCTTTTTCCTACTCGTGCACCACTCTGCGCACCCATCACCTTCCCACCCACTATTACAGTGGGGTCAAGGCCTGCATGTGTCAAAACCTCACCAAGCATAGATGTGGTGGTTGTTTTACCGTGTGCACCTGATACGGCAATTGAATATTTCATTCTCATGAGTTCTGCCAGCATTTCTGCCCTTTTTATCACAGGAATCTGCATCTCTCTTGCGGTTTTTACCTCAATGTTATCTTCTTTTATAGCACTTGATATAACCATTACATCGGCCATATTGACATTTTCAGGTTTATGTCCTATGAAGATTTTGATGCCTATGGACCTAAGATAATCTATTACTTCACTTTCCTGTATATCAGAGCCTGTTATTTCAAATCCAAGATTGTGTAGTATCTCTGCAATACCGCTCATCCCGGCACCACCAATGCCAACAAAGTGTATCTTTTTATACTTTCCCCAAATCATGTTCAATCTCCTTCAATATTATATCTTCTGCATTATGTGGAAAGAGTTCTCCAAGTTTTTTCCCTATACTTGGTGCATGTTGCTCTAAGGTATCCAAGGCCTCTTTCAGCGTCTTTTCATTCAGTTCACCCTCATTTATTAAAAGGCCTGCACCATGCTCTTTTACATATAGAGCATTATAGTACTGGTGATTATCCTGTGCATACGGGAATGGAACGAATATGACAGGTTTTTTGTGATAAGAGAGTTCATATATAGTTCCTGCGCCTGCCCTTGCAATTATATAATCTGCAGCGCTGTATAAAATGCCTGGTTTTGGATGAAATGGAATAAGATAATGGTTTTCTCTACGCTCACCAAATACTGATGAAAGATTTTTATGATGCCTTCCTGTTTGAACAATAAAAAAGAATGTTGGAAATTTAATGGATAGTTTAAGGATTTTTTCTGCGAATCGGTATGCACCAAGGCTACCTCCCAAAACAAGGATAACTTTATCATGGGTTCTTATACCTAAGGATTTTTTGGCATCTTTTTTGCAAAGTGTGGTCTTTGCCTCTTCTCTTATGGGGTTTCCAGAGAATACTGAAGGCCCTTGTAGATAACTTTCGCTATCTGGAAAACTTATGAATGTTTTTGTCTTTCGTTTTGAGAAAAACCTTGTAACTCTCCCAGGTATGGAGTTTTGTTCAAGCATATATGTTTTAATGCCCTTTAATCTCGCCGCCAGGAGAATAGAGAAAGAGGCAAAACTACCTGTTCCTATAACAAAATCTGTATGTTTAAGGATGAAAAATCCCTTAATGAGCAGTATGAAAAGTTGTATAGCATGCCAAAGTCGCTTTAATATATTGCCACTTAGGGGTGAATTAGCGCTATAATACCTTGTTGTGATACCTGGCGCGGGAAGTTTGCCCATTTTGTTTCCAACAATAATGTACTCTATCTGGTATCCAGACTTTTCAAATACCCTTCCTATGGCTATTGCAGGAAATATATGACCACCTGTTCCTCCTGTTAATATCACTCCCTTCATAACTCTATCCCTTCCTCTATTTCATACGATAACCTCAATAATACGCCAGCAAGAAACATATGAACAAGTATTGCAAGTTTACCATAACTAACAAAAGGTAATACCACACCTGTTGGTGGTATTACCCCTGTGTTTATACCCACATGTAGAGCTGCCTCAAGTGAGAGCAAAAATGTGATACCAACCGCTAAGCTAGATTTGTAAGTGGATAGTATATGCCTTTTTGCAATGCGGAAGCCCTGAACAGTAATAACAATGAAAAGGAGGATGATGCCTACGCTCCCTATTAAACCAAATTCCTCTGCAATTAATGCGTATATAAAGTCATTGCTTATTTCTGGGAGATAGTTGTATTTTGCAAGGCCTTTGCCTGGTCCCTTGCCGAGGACATGACCATTGGCAATGGCTATTTTTGCCTGTTCTACTTGATACAGCTCAGAATTTTGCCCTTTTCCCATTTTCCCAAGTATCCTGTTTTTTGCGTGAGGGTATGAGAATACCAATAATGCAAAAATCGCTCCCCCGAGCACTATTGTGGCTATAACGTAACGTACTCTTGTACCTGCAAAAAAAATCATTGCAAATGCAGTGGCAAAAATAACAAATGCAGCTGAGATACTGGGTTCAATGGCAACAAGTAGACTTGTTAAAGCCGCTATAATAGTTAATTTAATAAAGGTCTTTAACCCTTTGAGGCTATCTTCCCATTCATCCAAAAGGTCGGCAAGAAATAAGATAATAGAGGCCTTTGCAAGTTCAGAAATCTGAACCTTGAAGTGCCAGATCTTAAGCCATCGTTTTGCGTGATTGATTGTTGTGCCTTTTATGAGCACAAGTATAAGAAGCAAAATAGTAGTCACAAAAAGAGGTCTTGTTATCACTCTCCAATAATCTGTTTTAATGGCCATACCAATGAACAGGGCTATTGTTCCAATAGAAAGGGTTAAAATAGCCTGCGTTGTAAAAAACGCGCTCTTAGAATAAAAAGTGGATGAATATAGTGCTGCCATACCAAAGGATATAAGAAAGGCTATTGCAGTAAAAAGTGTAATATCTATCCTTTTACGCTCTCTTCTTAACACTTCTTCTGAAATCATCTCCTCTCTCCTTGTAGTTTTTATACATGTCATAACTTGAACATCCAGGCGATAAAAGCACCGTATCACCTTCTCTGCCGTATTTGAGCGCGATATCTATCACCTCATCCATAGAGTTTGCCAAATAAATAGGTTTTGTACCACTAAGTTCCCTTATAATACGCGGCCTTGCCTCTCCAATGGCAATTATAAACCTTGCCCTTTTTTTAATATCATCTCTGAGTATACCAAAGGACAGGTTTTTGTCCTCTCCTCCTAAAATCAATATAACATTTTTTTCAAATCCCTTAAGTGCCCATAGAACTGCGTGAGGGTTTGTGCCCTTTGAATCATTGTAAAACTTTATTCCGTTTATTTCGCCTATATACTCTATTCTATGGGGAAGGCCCTTAAATGTTCTAAGTACCCTCCGAATAATATCCATATCTTTATGGTATAGATACGATGCAACAGAGGCGAATAAAGCGTTGTAGATGTTATGCAGGCCTCTTATTTGCATCTCATCGCTATCTATAATAGGTACAGGCTTTTCTATATTTAGATAGAGCGTCTTGCCCTGGTAAAAAGCACCTTTTACCTTTTTTTCAATGCTCACAAAGAAAACTCTACTTTTTGCTTTGTCTTTAAAACTCCTTGTGTTTTTGTCATCATAGTTTAAGATAAGGACATCAGAAGGTGTCTGGTTCATGAAAATCTTACTCTTGGCGTATTTATATTCCTCAAATGATTTATGCCAATCAAGATGGTCTTCCTCAAGGTTTAGAATCATGCCTATATCAGGTCGGAAGGTGTCAATGGTCATAAGTTGAAAACTTGATGTCTCTACCACGAATGTACCACTTTTCCCTGCATATTCAGAAAGTGGTATCCCTACATTCCCTGCCTTTTTTGACCCTTTTATCATCTCGTGGATAAGGTTTGTTGTGGTGGTTTTTCCATTTGTCCCTGTTATAGCAATATATGTCCCATCTGTTAATCTATATCCCAGTTCAAGTTCAGATATAAGGGGTATTTTGATAGAAATAAGCCTTTTTATAAGAGGATTGTGTATACAAACAGATGGAGAGAGCACGACCATATCATTTTGAAAGATCCGAGATGTGTGCCCATATTCTTCTATGTCTATTTGCTCCAAGTGATGTCTAATTTTCCCTCTGTCAGATAAAAGCACCTTTGCTCCCATTCTTAAAAGGGCAGAACTTGCTGCAATACCTGACCTTCCCGCACCAAGAACAGCGATTTTTTTACTTCCAATAGACTGTTTAAATCCTATCATCTTATCTTTATTAAGGTTAATGCCATAATAGATGAAAGAAGGGACAAGATACACATTCTTGTAACTATCTTAGGTTCTTTCCATCCAAGATGCTCAAAATGATGATGAATGGGTGCCCTTTTGAAGAACCTCCGTGTACCGCCGCTCCTGCGAAAGACATATACTTGAATAATTACAGAGAGTGCCTCTACGAAGAACACAAAACCTGCTATGGGAAGGAGTAATTCTTGCTTTGTTAGGATGGACATAATCGCAAGTGCACCTCCTAAGCCTTGTGAGCCTGTATCGCCCATAAAAATCTCTGCTGGGTAGGCATTGTACCATAAAAAGCCGAGTATGGCTCCTGCAATAGAACTTCCGAATATAGCAAGTTCACCTATCTCGTTTATTTTCATAAGATGTAAATATGCTGCAAGTACCTTGTGTCCCTCAAAATAAGCAAGGAGAATAAATACCCCAATTACAGGGATTAAGGTACTTGCTGCAAGCCCATCAAGCCCATCCGTTAGATTTACAGAGTTTGTAGTGCCTACAAAGACAAACATAACGAAGAGGATGTAGAATATGCCAAAATCAAGGTTTATGTTTTTAAAGGATAAAAACTGGGTTTTTGTCACGATATTGGATGGGTACATCTTATAAAGCGATAGAACCACAATGCCTGATAGAACAAATTGGAAGATAAGTTTTGTCCTGATTGATAGTCCTTTTTTCTCTTTGCCTTTTAGTTTTACTATATCATCATAAAGTCCCATCAATGCCATGTACAATGTTACAAAGATGGCAACATATACATACATAACATTGAGTTTTGCCCAGAGTAAAGTGGCAATGATACTGGATGTTAGAAGAACTATGCCACCTGAAGTTGATGTTCCGCTTTTTTGTTGATGGGATTTTGGTACCCTGTCCGATATCCTTTCTTTCATCAAAGGATGTTTTATTAAGTAAGGAGTAAATATCAAGGTAAGAAGAAGTGCTGTTATGAATGCTCCACCACTACGCGTAGTAATGTATCTGAAGATATTGAAGAAAGAAACATGTGATTTTAACGGGTATAGAATATAGTAAAGCATTTAGAGGTGCTCCTTCAATTTCTCTATGACACGCTCAAGTGCCATCTTTCTTGAGCCTTTAACAAAAATTATACCTTCTTTATGTTCTGTGAGTTTTTCCACGAGGTCTTCAATATCTTCAAAAAATCTCTTTGTCTTTAACCTATATGCACCCTTTATATACTCCTTTCCCAACTCTCCAGTGGCATATAGGATGGCACAAGGGATATTTTCTGCAAGGTATCTGCCTATATTTTCATGCAGCATGGGCCCCTTTGGACCGAGTTCAAGCATGTCTCCAAAAACGAAGATCTTCTCTTTCTTAGTATTAAGGTCTTTTGCTGTATCTATTAAAGCCTTCATGGATTCAGGATTTGCGTTATATGCATCGTTTATAATAGTGAATTTCCCTATCTTTGACACCTCAAATCTCATGGGGGATGGAGTAAGTTTTTTAACTTCATCTTTCATATCATCTATAGGGACACCTAAGATCTTTGCAAGTTTTATGGCACCTGTGAGGTTAGTAATAATGTGTTTGCCTAAGAGTCGTGTTGTGTAGGTCTCTTTTTCTATTTCAAAAACTGTTTTCTCAGCATCCATTTCTATGATCTTTGGCGTATCGTAGTATATAACCCTCACCATCTTAGGAATGGCAGATTCAAAAAAATCAAGAAAAGGTGTATTTTTATTCAGAACAGCAATATCAAACATCTTAAGTGCCTTAAAGAGTTTTGCCTTTTCTATAGCAACCTCTTCTTCTGTGTGTAAAAACTCAAGATGTGATTTTCCGACCTTTGTAAGTAGTGCAATATCAGGTGGAGCGATGGATATAAGATAGTCCATTTCATAGGGCCTGCTTATACCGTATTCAAGAACAAGAAAATCGTCGTCTTCGTGGGCATTTAGGATGGAAAGTGGAAGGCCGATAAATCCATTTTGGCTTTTTTGAGTCTTTGACACCTTGTATTTTAACGAAAGCAATCTATGAAGAATATCCTTTGTTGTTGTTTTACCAACAGAACCTGTTATCCCTATTATCTTTGCTCTAAGTCTTGTAAGGTATGATTTTGCGAGTCGGCCCATTGCCATTACAGGCTCATCAACGAGTATAGAAGGCACGTCCTGTGTCTTTTTAAATTCAGGCACAACAGCACATACCGCGCCTCTTTCTACAGCGTCTTTTGAAAATGTGGCACCATCAAAACGTTCTCCCCTTATCCCAAAAAACAGATCACCCTGTTTCACAGTTCTTGAATCAATTGAAATGCCATTTATGACCTCATTTCCTTTTAATCTGTAAAGTTTTCCTCCCATTATTCTTGCCGCTTCCTCTGTTATGTATTTCATATACCCTCCACTATTTCTTTTGCTATTTTTCTATCATCAAAAGGATATTTTTTTTCATTAATTTCCTGAAAGGGTTCATGTCCCTTTCCTGCTATTATCAAAACATCGTCTTTTTTCAAAAGTAGGATACCCTTTTCTATGGCCTTTCTTCTATCTGGTTCTACCAAATAATTTTTATTTTCCACACCCTTTAAAATATCAGAGATGATTTTTTCAGGGTCTTCTGAACGTGGATTATCACTCGTTATAATGGATATATCAGCATATTTTGTAGCTGCTTTACCCATGAGTGGGCGCTTCTCTGGGTCTCTGTCTCCACCTGCACCAAAAACTATTATAAGTCTTCCCTTTACATAAGGCTTCACCTCTTTGAGAAGTTTTTCAATAGCCTCTTTTGTATGAGCATAATCTACAAAAATAGAAAGTCCCTTTGTGTTTTTTACAGGTTCCATGCGCCCCGGGGGTGGCATTAGATGCTCGGTATGTATAGAATCGGGCGATATACCCATGGTATAGGCGCAAGATAATGCCGCAAGGAAGTTGTATGCGTTAAACTCAAGCCCAAAAGGTAGGGTATAAGTGCCTTCCATCTTTCCTTCTACTTTTATAACCATATCGCTTATTGAATTTTTTAAAATAGAACCTCTTATGTCTCCTTTTTTTAAACCATAGGTTAAGGTTCTACCTTTGTAATCGCTTATTATTTTAAAGGAATACATGCAGTCTGCATTGAATATTCCATATTTTGGTGTAAGTTCAGTAAATAATTTTTTCTTTGCATTAAAATAGTCTTCCATGTCCTTGTGATATTCAAGGTGCTCTCTGGAAAAATTGGTGAAAACCCCGGCATAAAACTCAATGGTATCTACTCTTTTCTCCTTAAGACCTGCAGAGGATACCTCCATCACTACGGCTTTTGCCCCATTTTCCTTGCTTTCTTTCAAAAAATCGTATATGTCTGTGGACTCTGGGGTCGTCCTTGTCGCTGGATATTTATATTTTATAGTATCGTACACTACTGTACCAAAATTCGCTGTATTTATTCCTGCACCTTGTAATAGCTTCTGTGTAAAAAACGCTGTTGTTGTTTTCCCATTGGTTCCTGTAATGCCAATAATCTTTAGATCTTTGATCTTAGGCCAATAGAGTTTCTTTGCAATATATCCCATATACTCTCTTGGATTTTCAACTATAACATAAGGCTTTTCTGTTTGTATCCTGTGTTGGGTAATAAACCCAATGGCTCCCTTCCTTTCTGCCTCCTTGATAAATATATGCCCATCAAATCTTTTGCCCTTTATTGCTACAAAAACATAGCCTGGTTTCACTTTGTTAGAATTACTCGTAATCCCATTAACATTTAGGTCTTTTTTGAGGTTTATTATATGAAGTGGATAAAACAGTTCAGATATTCTCATGTAATCTACTCCATAATATATTTTCTGCTATTTTTTTGAAAACAGGTGCCGCAACATCTCCCCCATACATAAGCCATGGAACTCCCTTGGGTTCAAAAATCACTACATAGATAAGATATTGTGGATCATTTGGGAAAAAACCGACAAAAGAGACTACTTTCCGTCTTGGGTCATAGCGATGCAGTTTTTTGTCATATACCTCTGCCGTACCAGTCTTACCATACACAGTTATACCTTTTATTTTTGCCTTTTTCCCTGTTCCTTCTTCTACAACATCTCTCATAAAGAGTTTAAGATATTTTACACTCCTTTCTCCAAGGGCCTTTCTTACCCTTATGGGATTTTTGCCCAAAAGTAGTTTAGGTGAGTAGAGATAACCACCATTTGCAACAGCCCCATACGCCATGGCTACTTGCAAGCCATTTACGAGGAGGCCATACCCTATGCCCAGTGTTGCCAGTTTGGATTTCTTCCATTTTTTGTAGTATCCTGGTGGGAGACACTGCCCTTTGAGGAATGATCCTGTTGGAGAGCCGAATCCAAGTTTAAGTATCTGTTCATACATCTTTTTCCTGCCCAATGTTAACGCCAATGTTGCCGCAGCAACATTGGAGGAATGGGAAAAGGCCTCAAGCCATGTGATTTTACCCATTTTGTGAACATCACTAATTGTTTTGTTTTCCACTGTGAGTTTTCCATCTTTTGTATCAATACTATCAAAGGGAGAAATGATCTTAGCGTCCAGTGCAGCAGAATAAACAACCAGTTTGAAGGTAGAACCTGGTTCATATGGGTATTTAGTGACAAAATTTTCATTATTTTTAACAGGATATGATACCATTGATAAGACTTCACCGTTTTTCGGGTTTGTGATGATAACAAATCCGCCTTTTGCACTGAGTTCATCCACTTTCTCTTTAAGAGCTGCATATGCAATTTCTTGAAGGTAAGCGTCAATGGTTAAAATAATATTTTTGCCTGGTATAGGCTCTATACGCCCTCTATCAAGTGTGAAGAACTTTTCTCTATGGGATATACCAGCGCTTTTTATGCACGGCAGTATGCCGTCCTTTCCACGGAGGTAATCATCAAGCACTTTTTCTATGCCGTAAAGTCCCACTCCCTCTGAACCAACATAACCAATCAAACTACTGTATCCCTCTTCTACCACTGTATATCTTCCAAAGTAGCGATGAATACTCAGTACATAGTTTTTCTTGCCGTGATGCCTTTTTGCATAGGTCCTATTTATCATGTTGATGGAGTCGACATACAAAGGATTTATATTTCCTATTTTTATAATGTGTTTTGGGTGTTTTACTGTATAAAGACCATACCTTCTTAAAATGTTGTATGTTTTTCTGTCTATACTTCCATGTTGGTATACTTCAACCTTTTCAACATTGACAGTAAGTGGTCTTTTATGCCTATCATAAATTATACCCCTCTGCGCAGGAAGAGAAATCTCCGAAAAATACTGTTTCTTTGCTTTCTCTCTTAGTCTCTGGCCCTCTTTACCTATTTGCAATATCCAGATTGTCCGAATAAACAAAATGAATGCAGAAAGTAGAATTAGAACGAGGGCGTAAAGACGCCAGAGCCTGATGTCTTTGTAATTTAACATTTCTTATTTCTCCTCTTATCAACGCATATTTTAAGGTATTTTCCTCTTTTAAAAGCGTACTGTAAAATGCCTCCTCCTTTATTTTCTCATTACTTAATTCTGCAATCTTTTCCCCTATGTTTATTGTCTTATGCGCTAAAAAAAGGGGAAGGAAAATCAAAAGCCATAGTATTAAAGAGAGTATAAGGGGTTTCCTCAACATAGTCTCCTCCTTTAATAAAAGCGCGGAGTTTTGCGCTCCTTGCACTTTTGTTTTGTTTTATTTCATCCTCTTTTGGTTTTATGGGATAAGGTTTTATCTTTACCATCCCTTGTATATTGGAAATCCTTTTTACTATCCTATCTTCAATAGAGTGATAAGTAATAAACGCGATAATACCATTGTTGTTTAACACATTCAATGCCCGTGTTATTCCAGTTATAAGCTCTTGTAATTCATTGTTTACATATATCCTAAGGGACATAAAAACCTTTTGTATTTCTTTCTCGCTAAGATACTGGGTTTTTAGAATGCCAACAAGGTCAAAGGTAGTTTTTATCTTTGTTCTCTTTCTTTCCCTTACAATCACATTTGCCAACTTCCTTGCACCTTTAACATCTCCATATGCCTTGAACACTTTTGCTAAGTCAATAGGATTTATCCTTTGCAGTATCAAGTATACAGGGAGTCCATTCTCAGGGTTATATCTCATATCCAATATCTCATCGCTTTTAAAGGAAAACCCTCTTTGTGATGAGGTGATCTGCCACATGGAGAGGCCAAGATCAAATAGGATAAAATCCGCTCTCTTTTTGTTTTTTTTAAGTACGCTTCCCACCTCAACATAGGATTTGTTGATGCATCTTACAAAGTCAAATTCCAAAAGTCTCTCTTTTGCAATCTGAAGGCTTGTAGGGTCTTTATCAAAACAATAGAGCGCTTTTATAGAATCTTTGTAAGTGTATGCTATCTTGTAGGAATGACCGCCATTACCGCATGTAGCGTCCACAATAACCTCCATATTATCATTCATTAAATTTAGGACTTCTTCCAAAAGTACAGGCTTATGAAATTTGATTGCCATCATTTTTATAAATCCATTCTGCGTTTACAGGATGTTTTTTCTGATACTCTGCAAAGACATGTGGGTTCCATAGTTCAAACCATGTATCCATCTTTATAAAAAACACTCTGTCCTTAAGTCGTGCGTATTCAAAAAGATGACCAGGAATAAGGAACCGTCCTTGCGAATCCAATTCAATCTCTTCCGAATTCCCCTGAAGGTGCCTATAGGTGTTTTTTATCTCAGGTTTTGAGAAGGGTGTTATAACGCCTATTTCCTGTTTTAGTTTTTCCCAGTTTGATGCTGAAAATGCATAAATACAGGGCTCAAATCCTGTAGTAAGTATGATTTTTTCACCATAGAATAAACCTCTTCTTATGCTTGTAGGTAAGAACACCCTACCTTTTTCGTCTATCTTTACTATTCTTGAGTTTCTATTTTTCATCCACTTATACCCACTTTTACCCATAAAGTTTAATTCATTGAGATTGGTTTGTCAAAAGTGTGGAAAAGTTTTTCAGTTATAAGATATAACGCCCAAAGTACGCTTGTGGAAAACTCGTTATTTTTCCACAGTAGTCATGTTAGGGGCATAAATCTTTGTGTTTCAATAGAATACACTCACAAGATATAATCCATTAGCAGGTGCAATGTGGAAAGTTTTAGGCTTAACCCTGTACAAAAAATTGACATACTCTTTGATTTGCAAGTTTTTACGTGTGTTATACACCATTTCCCCCACTAAAATGCGCACCAATTTGTATGTAAATCTATCTCCTATAATATGAAACATAATTTTATCTCCACTTTTCTCCACATTTGTTGAAAATAGTGTCACAATAGGAGAATTGGTTTTATCCCCTAAGAGAAGATGCTGGAAATTAAAGGTGCCTTTTGTAAAATCAGCGAGTTTCTTTAAGTGTTTTATATCAAGATCAAATGGTATTTGCCATTCATAACGCCTTGTAAATGGATTTTTTTGAGTGGATATGATGTACCTATAGTATTTTCCCTTTGCAGAAAATCTTGCGTGGAATCTTTCATGAGCTGGTTCAATACTTTTTATATACACATCATCTGGAAGTATGGCGTTTAATGCCTTGCGGAAGCGTTCTTGGTTTATATTTAAAGGGGATGGTAAGAATAGGGAGGCCACCTGCCCATCTGCATGAACGCCCCTATCTGTTCTTGATGCACCTATAAATCTGTAATTATTTCCAAAGAAACGTTTAAGTGATTGTTCTATAACCCCTTGAACAGTCCTTTTATCTTTCTGTATCTGCCAACCAAAGAAATCTGTGCCATCGTAAGCAATTACGAATTTATATACGAACAACTCTCAAAAACCTACTCTTTTTTCTCCTCCCTTAGGAAACTTTATTTCTCCAAACTGACTCTCATACTTTTTTAAATTCTCCTCAAGTGTTTTTAAAAATCCCTTTGCATGTTGTGGGGTCATTATTATTCTTGATTGCACTCGAGCCTTTTGTACCCCGGGCATTATCCTTGCAAAATCTATAATGATTTCTGAAGCCGAGTGAGAGATTACCACTAAGTTGGCATATGTGCCATCTGCCTTATCTGGTGGCAGTTCTATTTCGAAAGGTTTTTTTATCTCTTCCATTTTCACCTACCTTTTTACTGTGCCGTTCTTATAAAAAGGAAGCCTTATGATTTGAGCCTTCTCCTTTTTTCCACGAATGTCTATTTCTATCTCAGTCCCCTTCTTTGTATATGGTCTTTTTACATATCCCATCCCTATGCCCTCTCTAAGAGATGGTGACATAGTGCCACTTGTTACATACCCCATTTCTACATCGTTTTTGAAAATCTTTTGTCCATGACGTGGTATGGCAGACCTTTTCTCTGTAATGAATCCAACACGCCTTCTCCCAGGTCCCTCTTCCTTTATTTTCAAAAGTGCATTTTTACCTATAAAGTCCTCTTTGTCTAATTTAAGTACCCAGGAGAGCCCTGCCTCAATAATATTTGTGGTCTCGTCAATATCATTCCCATAGAGGCAGTATCCCATCTCAAGGCGCAGGGTATCCCTTGCTCCAAGTGCAATGGGCTTTACTTCCTCAAATTCAAGGAGTTTTGTAAAAACATCCTTTGCGTGTTGAAAGTCTTCAAAATATAGTTCAAAGCCATCTTCGCCAGTATAGCCTGTCCTTGATATAAGTATTCTCTTCCCAAGAACTGTTGCATACATTGCATAATAATAAGGAAGCGTGCTGAGGTTCTCTTCAGTAATTCTACCAAGCACCTCTTCGGATAAAGGGCCTTGGAAAGCAATCTGCGCATATTCTGGGGACCTGTTTATAATCTCCACTTCACCCTTTTTGTGAGACATTATCCAGTTATAATCCTTTTCTATATTGGCGGCATTAACAACGAGAAGGAACTTATTTTCCTTTAGCCTATACACAAGAAGGTCATCCACAATAGTTCCCTCTTCAGTAGGCATAGTAGAGTACTGAACCTGCATTATCTCAAGGCTTGATGCATCATTACTTGTAATGTAATTTACAAACGAGATGGCATCCTTTCCAGATATCTCAATCTCACCCATATGGGATACATCAAATATTCCAGCCTTTGTTCTTGTCCAAATATGTTCTTTTATAATACCTTCTTTATACTGTATAGGCATTTCAAAGCCAGCAAAGTCAACCATTTTTGCACCAAGCATTTTGTGTAGTTCATAGAAAGGCGTTCTTTTTAGCATTTTCTCCTCCTTTATATTAAAATTATAAGGTGCTTTTCTTGAATGTTCAAAGATTGGGTTTTAAAATACCCATATGAGTGAGATGGCTCTTGAGGTTTTAGAAAAGATTTCAGTCTTTAAAAATGTAGAAGATATAGCCAATTTTATCATAGGATACCTCAGAGAAAAATCTTTTAGTAAAAAAGTGGCTGTGTTTATTCTAAAACCAAATGGTTCTGTAAGGGTTGAGGTCTCTCAAGGGTATGATGAAAGTGATTTGAATAGATTCAGAGTTATTGCAGAACATCTTTTTGAACAGATGGAGGTGGGTACTGATGTTCTTATCCCAATAAAGGGTGTAGAATTTACCAGTGCAGTTATTGTTATTGATAATCAGAGGGCTTTAAGAAAATCTGAATTCAAAGTCCTTCTTTCTTTCTTACCACAAATTTTAGATTACTTTATATTAAAGGAAGCCGCTTATCGGGATCCCCTTACAGGGCTTTTTAATCTTCAGTTCCTGAAACTTAGAACAGATGAGCAATTACATAGGTTTTACAGATATGAAGAACATTTTTCGCTTGCTCTTTTGAGAATTTCTGGATATGAAGAAATAGTTGGCACTTATGGCGCTCAGTTTGCTAAAAAACTTTTGGTGAAGGTATCTGAGGTACTAAGAAAGGTTTTAAGGAGAAGCGATTTGCTTGCCAGATATTCCTCTTCAACTTTCGCAATACTTATGCCTCATACGGGAACAGAGGGAATAAGAACCTTTGTTGACAGACTTTATTCAACGATGAAGTTTAATACATTTCAGGTGATGGGAAAAAGTGTTGATATAGATGTCAACATTGGTTTTACCTCCAGTCAAATGGAAAAGTTTAATGATCTGGAAGAGGTTTTTATGAAGGCAGAGGAGTCTTTAAATAGGGCACGCGAGAGTGGAAAAGGTTATATATCTGGAAAAAGTTCTAAAAATGCCAAGGTGATTATTGGGGAGAAAGAAATTGTTGGTAATTCTAAGGCCATAAAAAGGGTTAAAGATGCAATAATTGTAGCGGCGCAAAACGACCTTCCTATACTTATACTTGGGGAGACAGGTACAGGTAAGGAATTGGTTGCAAGAAAAATACATGAACTTTCATCAAGGAGGCAATCTCCATTTGTGGTTATAGACTGTGGGGCTCTGCCTGAAACCTTACTTGAATCAGAACTCTTCGGTCATGAAAGAGGAGCCTTTACCGGTGCTGTATCAAAGAAAAGAGGGCTTTTTGAGGTAGCACATGGAGGCACCATCTTTCTTGATGAGGTTGAAGCCACATCCCTTTCAATGCAGGCCAAACTTTTAAGGGTACTTGAAGAAAAAACAATAAGGAGAGTGGGAGGCACTGAAGCTATTAACGTTGATATAAGGATAATAGCAGCATCCAATATGAGCCTTGAAAAAATGATAAAAGAGGGAAAGTTCAGGAAAGACCTTTTCTTTAGACTCGCTGGTATAACCATTGAACTGCCACCTTTATGGGAGAGGAAAACAGATATACCACTTCTTGTAGATTATTTTGTCAAAAGGGCTGCTATTAAAATGGGGAAAAGGGTCCCTGGTGTGAGTAAGAAGGTTATGGATGCATTTATGCTCTATAAATGGCCGGGTAATGTGAGAGAATTGGAACATGAAATAGAGAGGGCTGTTGCCTTCTGTGAAGATGGAGAGAAACTACAACTTAGGCATTTATCAGATAGAATTAAAAAGAAACTAATGAAAGGGACTAATTTAAAGGCAATGGTTGAGGATTTTGAAAAGAATATCATTATAGAAACCCTTGAAGAGACAGGGTGGAATGAAAAGCAAGCAGCAGAAAGGCTCAAAGTAGCCAGAACCACCCTGCTTTCTAAAATCAAAAAATATGGTATCAACATCCCTAAAACGTACAAAAATTAGACAACATAACTTATTGTGGACGTTGAAGTTACGAAATGTCTGTATATGTGTACAGTTTTTCGACAGAGCGACGAGTCTATTAAGGAATTATATCGATTATATAACATATTGTCTCTCAAATGTTTTCGCAATATTTTGTAAAGGGAACCAAAATAAAAATAGCCCCTATTTTTTTGGCATAAGAATTGCAATATAAAAAGTAAAAGGAGGTTTTTTATGGGTTTGTTTTCAATCTTCATGGCAATAGGGATATTGCAGGGAAGCACGCAAGTGCTGCACGAAGATATGACGAACTTCCCGAGCGGATGGGATGTTCGTGGAGAATGGGTAAAGTCAAGCAGGAGGTATCACTCAG